>WGBN01000053.1 GCA_015494245.1 Saprospiraceae bacterium
GAATAAACCTGCCGCTCAAAAAAACATCCAAACACTGCCTCGATAGAGAAAGGCAACTCCAAACAAGACCAAAAATAAATGCTGGCTCCAACTTGTGATAGCGGATTGGCAAACTCAATCCCTGACACCCACATTCTTTAACCGAGCCTGCAGGCCCCGCCTGCACCTCATCAAAACCAAAACACCATGAAAACTTTTCGCATTTTAATCACCCTTAGCCTGGGGCTGTTCCTATTCACTTTTAACGCCTGCCAGCAGGACCAACAAATCACGCCCGATGAACCCGAAAACCAGGCCCAGCAAGAAGCCATGAGCGAAGACGAAGCCGCCGAAGCCATCACCAAATCCATCGCCACAGAAGACGAAGGCATGTCGGCCGAGACCAACGAAGCCATCGCTTCCACCGATGCCTATGCCAAATCCCTCAATTGCGGAGACTCGGGCGATACTTCCTTCGTACACACTTACCAAAACGATTACGTAACAGCTACCTACAACATCCAAAAGTCCTGGGAACTGATCTGCGAAAACGGCATGCCCGTAACCCTGCATCTCGAACGCGCAGTAGAAGGCCAGAGCGAAACGCCCCAGGCCACTACAGAAGGCAACAGCCTCACCGTTATGGATGTAACGCATCTGCTGTCTCCCAATTTCGTCATCGTCAATGGCACCCGCAATGCTGCACATACGCGCACTTCCGTGGAAAATCCCGACATGTGGCTCAATACCACCCTGAGCATGAATTTCATTGATATCAAAGTGAAGCGCGCTCCCAACCCCCAAATTCTCGCGGGCGAAGCGACCTTCATCCTCGACGCCGTCAACAGCAACGGGGACAGCCGCACCTTCGAGGGCAACATCATCTTCCTCGGCGACCAAACGGCCGTATTGACCATCAACGGGCATTCAAGAATCATAAGTTGGTAAAGCAGCTTTTTCGAGGTTCGAAGCCGGCTTCGGCCGGCTTCACCTCTTTTTTTTGCCGAAAGGCAGCGAATCGCCAACTTAAGGTATCTATTCTAATGAGAGCTATTAGATACACCTGAAACAGGTTTTTACGAGTTTTTCTTCACCAAATAGGCCGGCTTCCCAAAGGAAGTCGGCTTTTTTATGCCCTTTACCCATGTAAGCAGGGCAAGCCAAGTGCCCGATATCTCGTTTTTTACGCAAAAGCTTTCGTATATTTGGCCACCCATTTTGCACAACAGATGAAAAAACGCCTCCTCTTTCTCCTGCTCGGCTGCCTTCCCGTACTCCACAGTTTACAGCGCCCAACGGCAGATGCAGCTTTTGGCGCAAGCTTTAAGGGCATTACCATGACCGGTACGCCCAAGCCCTTTAAATCCGACCCCTTTGCAGAAGTACGCAGCCTGGGGGCCAACTGGATATCCCTGGTGCCTTTCGCTTTCATGAGGCAAACGCAGCCCCGGGTTTCGTACGGAGCCTCTTATCAATGGTGGGGCGAACGACTCGACGGCCTGCGCACCAACATCGAGATGGCCCACAAAAACGGCATCAAAGTCATGCTCAAGCCCCAAATCTATATCCCTCACGGCTGGGTAGGAGACCTGCAGTTTGAGACCGAAGAAGATTGGCAAATCTGGGAGCAAACCTATGAGGAATACCTCATGCAACTGCTCGCCCTGGCCCGCGAAACGGGCGTAGAAATGTTTTGCATAGGTACCGAATTTAAAGCCTGCACCCGCCTGCGCGAAAATTTTTGGCGAAAGCTCATTCAAAAAATAAGAAAGCAGTACAAGGGCAAAGTGGTTTACTCCGCCAATTGGGATTATTTCGAAAAGGTACCCTTTTGGGATGCCCTCGACTATATAGGCATCAGCGCCTATTTCCCCTTGACCGAAAGCGCCACACCTACCAAGAGCGAACTGCTCAACGCCTGGCAACCCATCGTGCAACGGCTGGAAAATCTCTCCGCCCGCTACCAAAAAAAGGTCGTCTTTACTGAGTTTGGCTATCTCAGTGTAGATGGATGTGCCGGCAAAAGCTGGTTGTTGGAAAAAAACATCCATCAACGCAAAATCAATGAACGCGCTCAGGCCATAGCCATAGATGCCCTGTACAGCGCCCTCTGGTACCGGCGCTTCTGGGCAGGGGGGTTCCTCTGGAAGTGGTTCCCCGAAATGATGGGGCACGAAGGCTATCCCGAACGGGATTATACCCCCCAGGGCAAACAGGCTGAAGAAGTGCTGCGGCATTGGTTTGGCGCCAGGCTGTAGCAAAACGCCATCCGCTAAAAAATAAAAAAGGCTATGAACAAAAGCTCATAACCTTTTTCAAGTCAATCGCAAATCGCGTTATTTTTCGACTCCTCACACCGGGGGGAAAATGCGAGTTGACCTTTATCGGCCGGCTGCAGCCGTAGTCACAGTAGAGTCAAAAAATAAGCGCTCAATAAGACCTGCGAGACTTCTGGGCCATCATGTTCAGTGCGGAAATCACCGCACTTCCCAAGACAAATGCCCCGGCAGTAATGTAGAGAATGAGCATAACCGTGAACTTTGTGTGTGAACAAGTAACCTCTTTAAAGTCCTACCTATGAAGAGGCTTTTTAATTCCTGTGGGCCAAATATAAGCGTTTATTTTCGGTTTGCAAAGCCCCCGACAAAAAAACAAAGAAAAAAAATAAAATATCGCCTAAAATCCCCAATTTTGGGGAGTAAATAGAGGCATTTTGACCTCCCAAGTCGCATTTCATGAACATACTCATTATCCAAACGGCCTTCATAGGCGACGTCATCCTGGCAACGGCTTTACCTGAATCCATAGCAGCAGTATGGCCCGATGCACGGATTGACTTCCTCGTCAGAAAGGGCAACGAAGGCCTCATAGAGGAGCATCCCCACATTCAAAAGGTGTGGACCTGGGACAAAAAGAAACACAAATACCGCCGGCTTCTCCATCTGCGCAGACAACTGCAGCGCGAAGCCTATGAGGTCGTCATCAACCTGCAGCGCTTTGGCGCCACCGGTTGGTTGTCGGTCAGTATAGGTGCCCGGAAGACGATTGGATATGCGAAAAATCCCTTTTCCTTTTTCTTTAATCACCGCCTGCCTCATAAGATAGACCCACAGGCAGAAAACCCTCCACACGAAATTGAACGCAACCACAGCCTGCTGGCTCCTTTGGGGCAATTCCCTTTAAAAAAGCCCCGCCTCTACCCCTCTGAGGCTGATTTTCACAAAGCCCGCGAATTAGCGGCGGGAAAAAAGTACATCTGCATAGCACCGGCCAGCGTTTGGTTTACCAAGCAATGGCCCGGGCACAAGTGGATAGAGCTTATTAATCGCCTTTCGGCAAATGCGGCAAGGCCCGATGCGATTTTCCTGCTTGGCAGCTCTGCCGACGCTCCCCTTTGCGAAGAAATCGCCACAGCCTGCCAACACCCCAAAGTCTATAACATAGCGGGAAAGCTTTCACTCCTGGAATCAGCTGCGCTCATGGCAGGAGCTGCGATGAATTATGTCAACGACTCTGCTCCCTTACATCTTTGCTCCGCCATGAATGCGCCTGTAACGGCCATTTTTTGTTCGACGGTTCCCGCCTTTGGCTTTGGGCCGCTGTCGGATCAGTCTTTGATCGCTCAGACCCAAGAAAAATTGCCGTGCAGGCCCTGTGGCCTGCACGGCAAATCGAGCTGCCCCAAAGGGCATTTTCTCTGTGCGGAAACGATTGAGCTCAAGCCATAGGGCTTCACTCTCGCGTAATTCGAATCTGCTGGATGACATACCGGTTCCCGGCAGTGCCCAGCAAAAGGTAAACGCGATAGGTATTTTGAGCAGTTTTCAGTTCGCCTATGCTGTAGTGCAAACCTCCGGCCTTAGACTGGCCTTCGTGCATGGCATCAAAGCCGGTGGGCTTGTACTTGGCGAAAAACTTTTTCAAAACCTGAGTCGCTTCTGCTTTATCGAGGTAATCCTCCATGTCTAAGAGGGTGATTTCCACGCTGCTATCCATATAAGCAGACAGCGCCGTTGCATCACCGCTGCCAAGCGCTTTAAAAATAGCCGAAGCAGACGGCTGTGCATAAGCGGCAAAAGGTGCCAACAGGAGGATGAAAACGAGCTTCTTCATAACAAAACGAGTTTGGTTTTATTTCGAAGCAAAATACGTATTTCTAACGAATTCTGCTTCAAAATACCTGGTTTTAAGACGTGAACAAAAGATTTTGTCACCTCCGCGTCCACTAAACGCGCCTAAGCAAAAGATTAGTGTATGAATATCATTCTTAGGGACAAAGGGGAAAATTTGCCATATACGATTTAATTTTGTCAACTCGTTCTTAATGCCGTATCTTTGATGCAACATTTACGCAACCCCAAAGAAAAGCACACCCCAATGAACCGCAAACAGCTACTTCTCCTGGCTTGGGTAACTTTAGCCGGCCCCCTCTTTCTCGCTGCTCAATCCATTGAAATCAGGCCCTTCATCGGTCTGATCAATTACGAAGGCGACATGGCTGAGGTGCTCGTAACGCCTGCGGAAACACACATTGCCGGAGGCATCGGCCTGCGCTACCATCTGAATAAGGCCTTTGCGCTAAGACCTCAAGTACTCATAGGAAAAATCTCGGGCGACGACCGGCACTCCTCACGCAACTTCAGAAGGCATCTTTCTTTTGAAGCTCCGCTTTTTGAAGCGCTGCTCTTTTTGGACTACAACCTCTTTCACCCCAAAGCTAAATACCACTACGGACGCACTACCGAGCCACGCATGGCTCTGTACCTGTCTCTCGGAGGAGGTTTTACCCTTGCCGATGCCCGCCTGAATACGGAAAAGGCTCCTTTGGATGCCTTCCCGACTTCCATTCCCGAGCCCGACGACAAAGCTTTCTTCAGCACGCTGGGAGGCAGCATCTCTCTGGCTTATCGCATCAGCGACAGAGCCAGCCTCAGCGGGCAATTTGGAATGCGCTACGTCTTTTCGGATTATCTGGATGGCCTGAGCATCAATGGCCAACCTGCATACAACGACTGGTACATCTTCGCCGGAGTAGGACTGGCCGTAAAAATGGAACCTGCTGTAAAGTGTCCGGGAAGATTTTAAACCCTCAACTTAACGACCTATTTCCCAAAGAACGCGGGCAGGCACCCCTTTAGGGGCGGGGGCACGGACAGGCCTTATGATGTGTCATCTCAAAAAGTCAACGAGCTTTACTCCGCCTCACCTAAAATAAAATCAAATTTCTGACGTGTACTTAAAACAGGCCGTGCTTTCCATGGCCTGTATTATCTTTGCTCCCGCTTCGCAAATTTCATACACGCCATGAACCAAATCCACATCATGCCCAGGGCCGTCGTACTTTTTTCATTTGTACTCTTTTTATCGTCAAACATCCTCTCTGCTCAAACCACAGCAGACCTGATCGCCTACTACTCCTTCGACAACGACCAGGGCGTTGTCATAGACGAAACGGGCAACAATGCCAACAACGGCTTCACCAACATCACCACTTACGACTGTGGCGTGCGAGGCCAGGCCATTCGCTTTGATGGCGTAGATGACACCATACATATAGAGGGCTCTCAAGTCATCGAGACCTTCGGCACCGAAGATTTTACCCTGAGCTTTTATTTCAAATCATTCAACTCGCAACAAGCGCAAACCCAAACCATCTTCAGCAAACGCGACGATTGCAGCAATCAAAATGCCTTTGCCATACGCTATACTCCCTCTACGGGCTTTCTCAACTTGATCTTTACCGAAGACAACACCCTCTCGGCTTCCATCTCCAGAGAGCTCAGTGATGACCATTGCTGGCACCACATCATCGTCATGCGCAAAAACAAGGAGGTCTTTCTCTATGCCGATGGCTTTCTCATTGGCTCCGTGCAGACTCAAAGCCGCGTGGACATCACCAATGACAGTCAGCCTCTACGCATAGGCGCCAGCTCCTGCTCCATCACAGATGGCCCCTTCGAAGGCCTGCTCGACGAAGTGCGCATCTACCAACGCGCCCTGAGCAGCAAAGAACTCGAAGAACTCTATTACCGCCCCGACCAAATAAGCAACGGCTTCATCAGCGTGGAAGTCCCGAAAGACACCACCATCTATCTGGGCAACAACGTCAACATCTTTCTCACACAAACCTGCGCCAACCTCTTCACCTGGACCCCCGCCGATGGCGTCAACAACACCCAAATCCCCGAGCCCGTTCTCGAACCCACGCAAAGCACCACTTACTACCTCGAAATCACCGACCTCTTTGGCTGTACAGCCACAGACTCCATACGCATCAATGTGGTGGACCCCTCTTCTCTGGAATGCACGGCCTTCCTGCCCAACGCCTTCACGCCCAATTACGACGGGCTCAATGACTTCTTCGGCATTGACAATCCCTATGCCCTGCCCGATTTCATCTCCCTTGAAATCTTTGACCGCTGGGGCAACCGCCTCTTCTTCACCTCCGATCCCTTCCTCAGGTGGGATGGCACCTTCAGAGGCGTGGAGGTCAATCCGGGCGTCTATCTGTACAAAGTGAATTATCGCTGTGGAACAGAAGAAAAGCAACAAATAGGGCAGGTAACCCTTCTGAAATAAAATCACTCAACAATCAGAGAGTTAAACTGCGGCCTTAAAATCCTGTAACGCACCCTGCAACTGTCACCTGCCTGATGCGAACTGATGAAATACTCGCCATCCTCCGCCTCTTGCAGAAGATAGTACCGCCCCCTGTAATAAACATCCTGCCCGCGAGGAATAAACTCATAGGTAACAGAACCGGGCAAATACTCCGGCAGCGAAAGAATGATGCCCGTTGTCGTGTCCATTTGCATAAACATCCGGGCTGCCTCCTTCTGGCGCTTTTTATAAATCTGTGCATACAAAGCAAAAAGAAAGACGGCCACCAACAAAGTAGCCAAAAAGAGAAGCGTGCCCTTCCATGCCTTTTTTAAAGCCTTCCGGCGCCTTTGATTAGCCCCTGTAGGCGCTTCTTTGTCAATTTCAAAATAATAATACATGCGATCCTTCTTCCTCACCAGCCGGATATGGCACAAGTCGTCCTCAATAAAAAAGGAAAAACTCTTGGAGTCAAACACACCAAAGTCAATCAACATAATC
>WGBN01000054.1 GCA_015494245.1 Saprospiraceae bacterium
AGATGTGTATAAGAGACAGCGATAGGTCAGGGAGTGAGCCCGCCCGCTGGTGAGTGAGCAAGGTCGAACTCGCCCCCGGCCCCCTGCTTGAGGCAGGCAGGCTGAAGGGGTGGGCCCGCCCGCAGGTTTATTGGCAAGGGGATTTTCATTGCCTGGCTTTTGGGCTCTTGTTTCTCTTTGCGGAGGAGGAGGGATTCGAACCCCCGGTGGGCGTTAACCCACGCCGGTTTTCAAGACCGGTGCATTAAACCAGCTCTGCCACTCCTCCGTGCTTGTGGCGCGGCAGCAAAATGCCATAGCCATAAGCGGACGCAAAGGTATGGATTTCTTTTCAGAAACAAAAACCTTTTGCGCTTGTTAATGAGTATAAAATGTACGACCCATGCGCTTTTCTCTTTTCCCTTTGTTTTCGCTGCTTATCTTTGCCTGCGTAGAGTCAGGTGGGGGTTCTGCCATGGCAGCAGAAGTCTCAGAAGATCACAGCTCTTTAAACGCAACATCACCCATGGAAGCACAAAAAGACAGTCTGATTCCCGAAAATGCAGACACCGCCGTTTTTGCCGGCGGTTGTTTTTGGTGTCTCGAAGCCGTATTTGAAAAATTAGACGGCGTATATGAGGTTACCTCCGGCTACTCCGGCGGCAGCAAAGAAACCGCCGACTACAAGACCGTTTGCAGCGGCAAGACCAATCATGCCGAAGCCGTACAAATCATTTACGACCCCGAACAAATCTCTTATGAAGAGCTGCTTGAAGTTTTCTGGCACGTGCACGACCCCACAACCCTCAACCGCCAGGGCAACGACATCGGCACCCAATACCGCTCCGCCATTTTCTACCTGAACGAAGCGCAAAAAGAGGCCGCCGAAAAATCCATGCGCGAAGTGGCCACTGAAATCTGGGAAGACCCCATCGTCACACAAATCGTGCCCTTCGAGGCCTTTTATCCCGCCGAAGACTACCACCAGGATTATTTCGAACGCGTAGGTGACGGCAATCCCTATTGCACTTACGTCATTTCCCCCAAAGTGCAGAAGTTTAAGAAGATGTTTAAGGGGAAGTTGAAGGAGTGAGTTTAGTGTTTAGCGTTTAGTGTTTAGCGTTTTGTAGGGGCAGGCCCCTCGACTCCGTTTCACTTCGCTCGGGACAACGCCTATGTGTCTGCCCATTTGTTAAGCGGTAAGTAGGGCGGGCTTCAGCCCGCCATCAGCTCAGCGGGCTTCAGCCCGCTGAGTCAAGCCTTGGAGACAAACTCCCGCTCCACCAAGCCCAAAAAAGTTTTCAGCGCTTCGCGCTTAGGGGCATCGAGGCGGTACTGGATGTCGTGGGTGAAGTATTGGCGCAGGTCGAATTCATAGGCCGGTTGAGGAAGGAGGCAGAGGAGTTCGTCGAGGGATTGGAGGCCGAGAGATAAGGCCTCGTCAAAGCGTTGTATAAATTTTGCCGAAAGGCGGTCTATAGCGACCCAGGCAGCGAAGACGAAAGGCAGGCCCGTCATTTTTTTCCACTCTTCTGCGAGATCATAGACGTAGGGGTAGCGACCGGCCATGCCCATGGTGCGATCGCCAATGATGAGGCCGGCACGGGTAAACTGGATTTTGTCTTCGTAGCCCGGGCGGGCAGGGATGAGCTTGGGAGCAATCTGCCAGTGCTCGCGCAAGAGGATTTTGACCAGCTCTACGGAGGTACGCGAATGGTAATCGAGCATGAGGTGGGTAATTTCCTCGATGGGGCATTCGCTGTACACGCAAACCGTGCGCACGGGCCCATCGGCGCCGATGCAGTAATCCGAAACGATCTGTGCATCCGGACCGAGAGCGGGGATGGCCGCTACGGGCACCAGGCCGAGACGGGCCTTACCGGCCAGCAGGATGTCAGCACATACCGAGGGAATTTCGAGCTGCAAATCCAGCCAACGGCCGCTGTCTGCCTTGAAGAGGCCATACAAAAAGGGCTTGGTATTGAGATAGCTGACTGCTACGGTGCGAATGCGTTCCATAAGTAAATCGTATTGTTGGAGTCAATGGACGACCGGCAGAGAGGTATAGCCATTGAAATCTTCTTCATCTTCAAAGACGTGCCCGCGGTAATCCTTGATGATGTTGTAGAGCGAATCGCGCTCCACGGCCTCGCGGCCTGCCGAGCGTATCAGTTCGACCAGTTCGCGGGTGCTCATGGCGGGGTTTTGCTCTTCGGCGCCGGCCATGGAGTAGATTTTTGTGGTGTCGTCTATGGTGCCGTCTATGTCATCCACGCCAAAGCCGAGGGAGATGCGGGCCGTTTCGCGGCCGATCATGGGCCAGTAGGCTTTGATGTGGTCGAAGTTGTCGAGATAAATGCGGGAGATGGCATAGTTGCGCAGGTCTTCCACGACGGAGACCTCCGGCAGGTGTGACATTTCGTTGTTTTGATTTCGAAATTTGAGGGGGATGAAAGTCTGGAAGCCGCCGGTCTCGTCCTGCAGTTGGCGCAGGCGTTCGAGATGGTCTATGCGGTGGTGAAATTGCTCGATATGGCCGTAAAGCATAGTGGCGTTGGAGCGCATGCCGAGGCCATGCCAGATGCGATGGATGGAAAGCCACTCTTCGGCAGAGCACTTGCCACCGGCTATCTGATCGCGGATTTCGTCATCGAAGATCTCTGCTCCGCCTCCGGGCATGGAATCCAGACCGGCTTCTTTCATGGCTGCCATGCCTTCTTCATAGCTGAGCTTTGCTTTCTTAAAAATGTAGTGGTACTCCACCGGCGTCAGCGCCTTGATGTGTAAGCCGGGGCGATGCTTGCGGATGCGGCGAAAGAGCTCTGTATAAAACTCAAAGTCGTATTGCGGCATCACGCCTCCTACGATATGAACCTCTGTAACCGGCTGGTCGTCATACTTGCGAATCATCTCCATGAGTTCGTCCATGCTGTACTCCCAACCCTCTTCGCGCTTCTTGTACTTGCGGGAATAAGAACAAAATGCACAGGTATAGAGGCACACATTGGTAGGCTCAAGGTGGAAGTTGCGGTTGAAGTAAGTGCTGTCGCCGTGGCGTTGCTCGCGCAAGTAGTTGGCCAATACGGCGAGGTAGGCCGGCTCGGCTTTTTGGTAGAGGGTGAGGCCTTCTTCGGGTGTGATGCGCCGGCCGAAGGCGACTTTTTCAGCAATGGCGCGCAAGTCGGCGGAAAGGCGCTGATCGCGCAGGAGACGTTCTATGGATGTAGTACTCATAAATTAATCGTTGAAGGGCAAATGGTTTTAAATTTAGACGGTAAGATGCCCAAAATCCAGCAAACTTTCAATGCGCTAGTCCGCGGTCTATTATTGACGCATCAATAGCCAATAGAACGCGGATGACGCGGATTGTGCGGATTTTCGCGGATTTTAGCCGGATCAAAAAACAAAGAGCGAAAACCGCGTCTGCCCATGCCGGACTTCGACAAGCTCAGTCCTCTAAGGCGTTATTTATTGAAAAGGCGGTTTTCGCTCTTCAACAAAGAGCGAAAACCGCGTCTGCCCATACTTCCTTTCCTCCCGGAAATGGGGGTGTTGGGCGAAGTTTTGGCGCATATCGTGCTCTACGACCAGCAGCCCTTGGGGCCGGAGCAGTTGGCGTTCAAAGATGAGGTTGATGAACGCCGACATATCGGGCAGGTCGTAGGGCGGATCTGCAAAGATATAATCATAAGCCGGACGAGCCCGCTGCAGGAAGCGCAAAACGTCTTCGCGCACGACTCTGAGGGCGGCGGTTTCGTCCAGTTCTTTGGCAAAGGTACGGACATATTGGACACAGCCCGGGTGTTTGTCCACATAAGTGATGTCGGGGCATTCGCGGGAGAGCAATTCAAAGGAGTGGCTGCCCGTGCCGCCGAAGAGGTCGAGGGCCCGGATTTTTTCAAAATCCAGGCGATTGGCGAGGATGTTGAAGATGGATTCCCGGGCCGAATCGGTCGTTGGCCTGGTAGGCCAGCGGTTTATGGGCGGGAAGTACTTGCGTCCGCGATATTTGCCGGCGATGATTCTCATAATACGTCCAGAGCGAAAGCTTTGTGGTCGGGTTCTTCCCAGCTAAGTTTTGGAAACCAGGGTTGCAGGCTGCGCACAAATTTAGCGTCTTTTTCGAGCATACCGCAAAGATAAAGCGGAGATGTGGTGCGGTCAAAGCCGGCTTGTTCGAAGACGAGGGCCGTGTAGTAAAGGACGTCATTGATATCTTGCCAGGGGAATGCATTGAAGAAATGCAGGTGTTCGTAGGAGATGGCTGTAAAATAGAGCATGCGCTCCAACACGCATAGCTGGATGTGCGGCCCTTCCTCTCTTCGCCGGCGTTGGCGCCTCAGCAAAGCACTGCCAAAGTGGGTAAAAGCGGCTATGGGGAAACGGGCTGAGAGGCGTTCAAGCAGGGAATGGTCTATGGCATAGACCAGCACGCTGCCCAGCCACTCGATCATATCGGCCTGGAGGAGGTCCTGGGGGTTGAGGGGCACGAGTTTTTCCAGATAGCTGCGCTTGTGCTGCAAGCTAAAGAGGCGTTTGGGCAAGAGCGTAAAGCGGGTATTGCCAAAGCCTATGCGCACAGCGGAGGGCTGCACGCCCCAAAAGTCTTCTTCCTCGAGCCACTTAGTGAGGACGGCCGGCCACTGCCGGCGATCTTGTAAGGCCCCGGGCATCATTTGCCGAAAGGCAAGCCACTCCCCTGCCGCCCACAGCCCATAAATTAAACTGTCCACCCCAAGCAGGATGGACAGTTTACAGGAGTCGGCAGTTTGGGGTGTTGAAGTAAGTGGCTTGATGTCCTGGATCAAACTCATTCCCAGTTGCCGGTGAGGTTGGGGGCATACCGGTCTCCAAACTGGAGATAGGACTCCGGATCGTAGTTTTTGTCGTATTTGGCAAAACTCGGATCGGCATAAGGCCCCATGAATATTTTACGGGCTACGCCCACTTCCACAACCGGTACCAGGGTGTTTTGGTAGGTAATGGTATCGGCAAAAATCTCAAAGTGAGCCGTGTCGTTGAAGGGCACTTTGGAGAGCGTCGCCAGATCTATACCCAGGGCCTGCACGGAATCTATGGCCGGTTTGTAGATGGTATCGTAGCGCAGGGCTTCGCTGTTGTTCGGGTCATCGGGGTCTCCAAAGACCTGAATGATTTTAAACCGGCCGTTTTCCAGCACCTCGCGAAGGGTATCGAAATTGGGAGCAAACTCACCTGTGATACCGCGGTAAAGTTCTTGTGCGGTACGTATTTTCTGGAGTTTTTCGATTACGGCCAGCTCTCTTCTGTTCTTTTCTTTTTCAAATTTGATGGGTTCTTCGATGCTGCGATACAATACCCATACGAGAAAAAGACAGATGATGCCAAGGATGACGTTGATAATCGTTCTCATGTTTCACGTTTGTTTGACTGCAATGATACTACATTTGTGCGAAACTGCAAAAAAAATAAAAGATTGGCTAACGAAGCCTATCTTTGCGGGAAAAAGATGCCTTATTTATTGGCCATAGAATCTTCCTGCGACGACACTTCGGCCGCGGTCATTGGTGATGGAGCCGTTTTGAGCAATGTGATTGCCGGTCAGGACATCCATAGGGCATACGGCGGCGTAGTGCCGGAAGCGGCTTCGCGAGCTCATTTTGAAAGCATCATTCCGGTTGTGGATGCTGCTTTACAGCGGGCAAATGTAAGTAAAAATCAGTTAGACGCCATAGCCTTCACGCGCGGACCCGGGCTTTTGGGTTCGTTGATGGTGGGCGTTTCCTTTGCCAAGGCCCTGGCTTTGGCGCTGGGCATTCCGATCATAGATGTGCACCATTTGCAGGCGCATGTATTGGCGCATTTTGCAGAAGAACCCAAGCCTTCCTTCCCCTTTTTGTGCCTGACGGTCTCCGGCGGCCACACCCAAATCGTGCTGGTGCGCAGTCCGCTCGAGATGGAAGTGCTGGGCAAAACCCTGGATGACGCTGCCGGCGAGGCCTTCGACAAAGCCGGCAGAATGATGGGCTTGCCCTACCCCGCAGGACCTGAAATAGATCAGCTTTCGCAAAACGGAGTAGCGCGATTTGCTTTTCCCGAACCCAAAATACGGGGTTTGGACTTTAGTTTTAGCGGGCTGAAAACCGCCATTCGCTATTTCCTGCGCGATGAAACAGCCAAAAATCCCGACTTTATCCGCGAGAATCTGCCCGACATAGCTGCTTCGGTGCAAGACACCATCGTGCGCATTCTCATGTCCAAACTCAAGCGCGCAGCCAAAGAAACCGGCATCTCCGAAATCGCCATAGCCGGTGGGGTAGCCGCCAATTCCGGACTGAGGCAGGCCCTGTTGCAAGAAGGCGAAAAGCGCCGTTGGAAGGTCTATATACCGCGCATAGAGTATTGCACCGACAATGCAGCAATGATTGGCATAGCAGGCCACTACAAATTTCTCGCAGGGGAATTTGCATCGCAGGATATTGCGCCTGTGGCGCGGTGGGAAATGGGGGGGTAAGAGAATGTGGGCGCTTCGCGCCTAATGTGGAGCGCAAGCGCTCTAATGTGGAACGCTTCGCGTTCTAATGTGATTTTACGCTCGCTTCGCATTGCGTGGGGTTCCCAACCAAAAGAGCGGGGAGCATGTTACCTCATAAAACGGGACAATCAAGTTAAACGGACTTAAAACCCGCGAGAATCCGCCGCACCCGCGTAAATCCACGTTCTATTAGCTATTTAGGGCTTCCTTAAAAAGTCTCTCTCGATTTTGTGAGTAAAAAACTCTCGCAAAGACGCAAAGACGCTAAGGC
>WGBN01000055.1 GCA_015494245.1 Saprospiraceae bacterium
ATTTTCATCAGCGAGCATTTGCAAAGAGCCAAAAGTACGCAAGGGATTCTGTGTATCCTGATACCATTTCTTAAGCGATACCTCACCTTCAGAATCAATGCGTAAAAGGCCTATGGTAAGCACAGTATTACTCTCAAACAGGGAAAGGCTTACGATCACATAGTTTCCTTGAAACTTCTCTATATTCATGCCTTGGTCATTATTAGGCGGAAAATCTTCCTGCAAGTCATAACTGCGCGTCCAGTGGGGATTTTGAGAAAAAAGTTCAGTAAAAAAAGGTAAAAGGCACAACAAGACATATATGAAAGGTCGCATAGTCTAAATTTTTTGGAGGGGAAAAATACAGGGATGGCCTCCGGCCATCCCTGTTTCAGACAGTCCTTAGCGGCTTACTACGAATTTGCTCTGAAGCACGACTTCATCGCCATTTTTGAAGAGCACAAAATATATGCCTTCAGGCCAGCCCTTCATAGAAACCGCGGTCGAAGCGCTGCCCTTTGCCGGTTTGACGGTTGTTCGCAGGCGGCCATATACATCGTAAAACTCCAGGCGGGCAGTTTCTTTCACAGAGGGATGTACAATTTGAAGCTCTTCTGAGACCGGGTTGGGGTACAGCCACAGCAGCAAGCCTTCTTCATCGGGGCTGTTGTTTGCTCCACTTTGCATGCCCTGATTCGAGAGGATACTCAGTTCGGGTTCGTACATATCTCCCCTCATCAAAGACAGTAGTCCACGGGCATAGGCAGAAGAGAGCTCCGTGGAAAGAGCTATTTCATCCAAAGTGCTTTCATCAGCCGCACTGAGCTCGTATCCCGGCGTGCTCAGGCGCTGCAGGTTGATTTGCTGTACATCTACAAAATACGCATCATCCTGCGATTGCACCGGAAAAGACTTCAAATACGCCTGAGCTGTGGCATAATCTTCCTTGCGAAGATAAATGCCCAAAATGTGCTGGCGGGCCAAAGAAGTGTTTTCCTCTTCGAGCAGAGCAATAGCCTCCTCCGTATTGCCTGAACTGACCTTATCCGCTGTCAAACGCCACAAGGCATAAGATATCTGATGTGAAAGGCGCTCGTAATCCAGCGTATCCGACAAACTACCTGTAGAGAGGTCTATGAGTGAACGCTCTGCCCTCAAACTGTCCAGGCAGGACTTACTCCAACAAAACTCGCCCTGCCCTCCGCCACCAAACTGGTCGGAACAGGGGGATGTGCCTTGCCCTGGATAAGCATTAAAATTCCCCGGCGTCAAATCCGGCCCCGGCACAGAACAGTCCGACAGGTCATTCAGGCTGCACTTTGGTTTCAGGCGGGGTTCGGGCGGCTCTGCCTGGGCATAGTAGTAATTAAAAGCTTCAGTATAGCCTGTGGTGTTGATGTCCTGTACATGTGCTGCATAAGAATCCGTAAAGAGATTCCAGCGGGCATTTACGGGATTGCCCTGATTAGATATCTTTCCCGGAATAATTGCATAATTGTCAAGCAACACATCATACACCGTCTTAAAGTCCTGGCCATTGAAGCTCAGGCCCCAATTGTAACCCGAAATATCCATACCGGCAAAATCCTGGTCGTGAGTATTGCAAAGGACCTCCTTATAGGCCTGTCCTGTTTGCACAAAGTCCATAGCTGCCAGCGTTGTACCGCTGAAATAATTGTACCGGATAAAAAACTGACTCGGCCCATAGGCGCTCACTCCAAACACATTGTCCAGGAAATCGTTGTGCTCCACAAACAAATTGTCCATGGCTGTGGCATTCACGCCTACCTGGTTGTTGGAAAAGACATTGCCCCATTCTTCACCGTTTCCTCCAATTTGCAGGGTATAGAGCATTCCAACCGAAGCCGTTGCATCTATGCCATGCCAGTTTTGATCAAAAGTACTGCGCACGATAGTCATGCCTGCATCATAAGTCAGAACGCCTCCCATTTTCAGTCCGGTGAAGGTACAGTCATCCACGCTCACACCATTGCAGGCCCAATTGGTGATGCCTGTATTGCCCATATCCACAGTACCCTTTTCATTGACAAAAGTACAACCCACAAAAGAGCTAAGCGCCTGATACGGATACTTCATAAAGGCAGCTGAACGGTAGTTGTTCCTAAACAGCGTGTTTTCCGCATACACAAAGCCGCCCCAATAATCCGCCGCTTCCGGCCAGGGGATGCCTATGGCCTCCGTTCTTATGGCCGTGCGGGCATACTCTATAGTCGCATTTTTCATAATCACGTAGCCCGGGTCGTTTGGATGCAAGGGGTAGTTTTCATCCTTCATTTCCGGCACCTGCTGCTGAGCCACATTGCCAAACACGTAAATGCCACGCCATTGCGCATCTGCACAATCCTGATACTGCGTCATTTGATGACTGTGGGTGATGGTTCCTCCATCCACAAACAGACGGGCTCCCCTCTTCACCACAATATAACCATCGGTGGGCATTCCCAACTCACACTGAAGAATGAGTTGTGCCCCCGTCTCCACAATAATATCTCCCCTCACCCTGCGGCTCTCATCCCATATTTCCGTGCTGCCGGAGGGAATCACAATGTCGTAATCGGTTTCTTTTACGCAGTAATCCGTTTCATCCATCCGATCCGTATCATATCCGGTACCTCCTGAGGCATCCGAAGCAAACAAATCGTTCAGGAAATAATGCATGCGAGCCATCTGACAGGGAGTAAGTTCCCAGCCATGATGATTAAACTTGTAATCCATAAGATTCAAAGTACTTCCGGATGTGCCCTGATAAGTATCACAGCAATTATCATTTAAAAAAGAATGTGCAAGCCCCAAGGCATGGCCTATTTCATGTGCAACATTACCAGCTACGGCATACGTCATTTGCCATGAGCCTTCATTTTCTCCTGTCCCATAGACTTTCTGATACATTCCTTTCATGGCAATAAACCTATAATCAGGATCGTCAGGAATAGCAGAAGCTCTTCCTCCCAATATGCAATTGTAATTGCCTGATTCCACATGGCAGCCCGTCACAAAAATGTGCAGGGCATGATCTCTGAGATAGGCCGTCAGACCCGGAGCTGCGTTGGGGCCGGTTACATACAAATCATAAATTTGCTTTGCACCATTAGCAGTCCCTCCCCATTGCCAGGCATTGTCGTCCTTGTAAAAGAAAATACCCGCTTCATAAAAGCGAATGCGGCTGTCAGGGATGTGTTCAGCCTCACAGGGCGGCTCCTGCCCGGGCTCCGCCGTAGGAGGCAAAACCTGGGAAAAAATGACGTTCAACTGTTCCGTCAAATCATCAAAGCGATACTCATCAGCTATCGTAAAATTTTCAGGATCACCCGTTTCTTTCTGAAAGATGTGATAAACAAGCGGTATGGTCTTAATTGGCGTTTCCTCCGGCACATAAGGCGCAAAGTGAAAAGGCGGTACATCTGTCAAACTCGTGCAGGAAACCGGTACGCTCTGCTCTGACAAAGGACCATCTTCCATATAACATTCCTGGGCAAAAACCATCATGGGTAAGACAAACAAAAACAGAAAAAAACTACTCAGTGCGAGTGTGCGAGTGTGCGAGTGTGCGAGTGTGCGAGTGTTGGGGAGTAACAAATTTCATAATAAATCGGTTTGGTTAAAGAATGTTTCAAAGTTACAACAAAAAAATGATAAAAGCAAGACTTTTAACATTTTCTTAACAGTTTCTTAACACATAAACAAAACAAGCATAAATCCATTTCCAGTAGTCATAAAATTTAGCCCGCTCTACCCTGCTAAGCGTAGGGAGGTTTCTACATACTATCTCCGTGAACACTCCGTGAACCCTAAACCAACGATACACGATACACGCTAAACACTACCCCCCAAGTTACTCCACCACTTTAAAGAAATACATTCGTTTTTCTGATGCCGGGTCCGAAAAATAGGCATTATCCACTCTGATTCCGGACAAATTGATTTCTTCAAAGACCTCAAAGTGGTTGTTTCCATTTGACTCTATTTCATTTGGATAGAGACTTAGATCCTGACATGCCTTTCCAAAAAGTCTGCCTAGCCGAAGAGCCACTCCAAAGTAGCCCGGCTGCTGAGGGATCATGCCAAATGCCAGTTTGCATGAATCTTGATCACAGGTATTTTCGATGGCTATCTCCAAATGGTTTCCAAGCTCAGAGACATTGCCTGACTCATCAACAAATTCAAATTTATCCCTGGCAGGGACAGTATTGACATTGTCATATTGTCCCTCAAACACTTGCATGATGTAATAAATAAATTGGTTCGCATTGTCATGAATTAAGCCGCTATTGACCAATTCCAACTGAGCGCTAAAGGCCGTAGAAAACAATAGTGTATCTCCGACAGAAAATGTACTTTGCAAAGAGCCGGGAGTTACAGAGTAGTATGTGTAATCATTTAATCTTTCTTCACAACCATCGCATTGAAAGTTGGAAAAAACAAAACAAGACAGAAGCAGTATTAAGTAGTTTGTCAAGTTACTCAATTTCATATCAACAGAGTTTATTTCACCAGCTCACCACCAGTTTTTTCGTCAACCGGAGGGGGCCCTGGCGGAGGGTTAGGAAGTAAACGCCGGCGGGCAGATCTCGGGTGGGGATGGCGAGGTATTGCTGGGCAAAGGCCGGGGGTTGTACTTCGCCTTCGAACATCAGCTTGCCGGTGGCATCGGTCAGACGGAAAACGACGGGGTCCAAGTTTTCGCTGCCGAAATACGCGCGGATTTCTTCTCCGGACCGGGCGGGATTGGGGAAAATGTTGAGCCAGCCCGTTTGGGCGGTGTAGTCTTGCACGGGATCGGGACGGGGGTATTCCTGGACGTGGGCGTGCAGGTACAAGAGAGCGCCGTAGAGGTCTAAGCGGCCGCCGGAGACGACTTTATCCTGTAAGCTTTCCAAGGGGTGTGTGGAGTTCAGGATGGCATCGCGCAGGAGTAAAACGCTCTGAGCCGGTTCTGTTTTTAGCTCCCGTATGAGGGAATCAGAAGAGACGCTGTACAGCAGCCCGATGGCTCCGGCTACCTGGGGCGCAGCGCCGGAAGAGCCTCCAAAGCTGCCGGTGCTGTTGCCGGGCTTCAGCGAAGGGAGGCCGTCGGAGCCCACTCCCGAAGGGGCGCTGAGGTCCACATAAGGCAAACCGTAAGCGGCCAGCAGTTGGTCGTAGCGGTCGGTATTGGTGGTGGTGATGAGGTATTCGGAAGGGCAGGTCGTGGGCAAGTCCCCCACCAGGCCTACATCTATGTCGTCATTGGAGACGGCAGAAACACTCAGCACGCCCTCTTGCCCAAGAGAGTCATATACGGCGCCCCAGAGCGGAAAATCCTCGCACCAAGTAGCTTCTATGCCGAAGGAGGCATTGGTGGCCACCACAAAGGCGCCCTGAGCGCCATCTGTCTGGTTGTAAAGACGGCGTTGGTCCAGAATGTAATAATAGGCCTCTACGACTTCATTGGATTCATAGATGCCAAAGAGCATGAGTTGGATATTCCAATTGATGCCGGCCATATCGGTCTCGTTATCGGTTTTGGCTCCGATGATGCCGGCTACAGAAGTGCCGTGCGTAAGGGCTTGATATTCGGGGCCGTTGTTGTTGTAATCCCAGCCGTGCAAATCATCTTCGTACCCGTTGCCGTCGTCGTCGAAGCCGGACTGCCCGCCCAGCTCTGCCCAATTGGTCCAGAGTTGCCCCTGCAGGTCTTCGTGTGCGATGTCAAAGCCGTTGTCAATGATGGCGATGACGATGGTATCGCCTTCGGCCGTCAGGCCCCCACGGGCAAAATCCCAGGCGCGGGGAGCGCGGATGAGCTCCAGGTTCCATTGACCGGAAAAGAGCGGATCGTCGGGTTCTGTTTGGCGAAAGCCAATCTCATAATTTCCCTGCCAGGCAAGCACACTTTTTTGCTTCGACAGCAATTCCTCCAATTTGCCGAAAGGCAGAAAATCCTCATCCCAACTCATTTCGTAAATGCCATGCTTTGAGGCAGAGGA
>WGBN01000056.1 GCA_015494245.1 Saprospiraceae bacterium
AGGCTGCCCCCTGAAAGTGCCATTCCACCCCTTTAAGCCGGAAGAGCCGTCTCCCTCCCACAAAAATACGCTCTCACCCCAACGATCAAAGATTTGCAGGCTCAATAGTTGCGATTCGCTGCCTTGCGGCAAATAAACTTCAAACAAATCATTGTACCCATCGCCATTCGGACTGAAAGCGTTGGGGATGTAAACCGGCTCGCGCTCATCTACTACCACCAGCACAGAAGCCAAAGCCTCACAGCCCTCCTCGCTCACAGCCTGCACCTCGTAACTCGTCGTATGCAAAGGCGCCGCTTCCGGCACCGCACAATCCGCACAACTCAAACCCTCCGCAGGACTCCACTGCCAGCTTGCGGGCACACCTCCTGCCCAAGCCGGCTCCAGCAAAACGCTTTCGCCATAGCGAATGTAGTAAGCCTCTTCTGCAAAATGCAGCAAAAAGACAGGAGGCTCGGCAAGCTGCACCTCCTCCTCCAGACGACAGCCCTGCAGGTCTTCCACCACCACCTCATAGCTGCCCGGCTCCAGGCTCTCAAAAAAAGACTGAGACGAAAAACTCTGCCCCCCGTCTATGGAATACAGATAAGGCTCTAAGCCGCCTTCCACTCCAAGCACGGCTATGCTGCCAAGAGGCTGAGCACAATCGGGCTGCAGCACTTCCAGGCTCATGCTCTGCGGCCACTGCTGAAAGACCTCTGCCGTATCGGAATTCACACAGCCATTGAGTTGGCTCTCCACAAAAAGGACATAGGTACCCGCAACTCCGGCCTCTGCTACGGCTGTATCTTCTCCCGAAAGCAAGAGGCCATCCGCTGTTTCCCAGTGTATGTTGAGCTGATCGTTGTACTCCACACTGCCCAACAACCAGACGCCCTCCTCCTCACAGGACAAATACACATCCTCTCCCGCAAAGACCTCGGGCCGAATTGTATCCGCCCAAACCGAAACCGTATCGGAAACCATGCACTGATTGGACGAGTTCTCCAAAAAGACTACATAAGTGCCCGGCTCAATCGCCAACACAGAGTCTCCAAATAAGTCTCCCGCCAAAGCGCCCTCTTCCACCTGCCAATGCCAGAGCGACAGGCTGTCCGGCAAATCGGTATTTGCCGAAAGGCTGACAGCAGACTGCACACAGGTGATGGTATCGGGCAGAGCGAGCTCCAGAGAAGGCAAAACCACATCGGACTCCACCGTTACACTCGCCCAGGAGGAGCAGCCGTTGCTCTGGTAAGTTACCTGCAAAAGATAGCTGCCGCCGGCCACAGCCACTGCCTCAAACTGATCTGCCGGCCCCGAAAAAGCCCCATCGGCCGTAGTCCACAAATAACTTACATCTGTACCGCTTGAAGAGCCCTCAGCGCTGAGCAAAACCTCGGGCTGAACGCAACTGATGCTGCCCGATACCGAAGCCTGAGCCTCGGGAAAGACCCTCCCCTCTTCAATCCAAATGCTGTCAACAGATACACAGCCGGTCGCCAAATCCTGCACTTCCACCCAATACCAGCCTTCCCAATCCACCCCGGCCACAGCCTCGTCCGTAGCGCCTGTAAAGTGCCCCGTAACAGTAGTCCAGGAATAAGCCAGTAAATCACTTGCGCCCGTCACCCCCACAGCTATATCCAAATAAGGGTCATAACAAGTCAGGGTGTCGGCTTCCGCCAAATCCAATACGGGAGGAGGAGGCGCAGGAGCGACGACCAGGCTGTCCGTTGCCGCACAACCGTTTTCCACATCCTGCACTAACACGGCATATACGCCTGCCGCATCTAACTGAATCTGCGGCCCGTCTGTAGCTCCGAGGATGTGGCCGTCGAGCGTACTCCAGGCGTAAGTCAGGGGATGCGCACCTGCATCGGCAAGAACTTCGGCCAGCAGGTACGATTCTGCACAGCTCAGGGTATCGGCTTCCGCCAAATCCAACACAGGCGCAGACATGTCGCCCGACACCTGCAAAGTCGTTGTTGCAGAGCAGCCATTCACCAGATCCTCAACTTGCACTTCATACGAGCCGGACGCACCAAACACTACAGAAACAGAATCTAAAAGCGCAAGCGCATTCCCCTGCTCGTCCACCCACTGTAAGCTAAAGGGATGAGCAGAAGCAACCTGCACCTCTACTTGCAGCGTATCTGCCGGCTGATAACAGTTTAACAGCAAAGAGTCAACAAGTGTCAACTGAGGGGGCGTCATATCTTCGGTTACTGTTACTGTATCGAAAGCCGTACAGCCGTTTTGCTCATCCGTCAATTGCAGGACGTAATCACCCGGAGCGGAAATCAGGGGTTGAGGGCTGTTTTCGCCGCTCACGATTTGCCCGTTGTCCGTAAACCAGTGGAAGTTGCCCGGCCCCGAGGCCGTGGCATCTAAGAGGATTTCCTCCTGCACACAGTTCAGGGTATCGGGAGGAGCAATGGAGGGCGCGGGAGGCTCCTGATTGGCGAATACCTCAAGCTCAGCTGTAGAGGTACAGCCATTGATCAAATCCTGCACCAGCACAGTATAAAGCCCTGTTGAATCTAAAAGAACAGCCGGCTCGTTGATTGCTGTGAGAATATGCCCCTCTGTTGTGCTCCAGACATAGCTCAGGGGGTGAGTGCCGACATCCACCATAGCCATAACCAGCAACATGGTATCTACACAAGTCAGGGTATCGGTTTCTATCAGGCTCAGGTCAGGAGCGACCATATCGCTCAACACCTCCAAAGAGGCCGAGCTGGTACAGCCATTAACGGCATCCGTGAGTAGCGCCTCGTACAGACCGGCCGTTTGTAACACTACCGATACGGAGTCCAACAAGGGCAAGGCATTGCCCTGCTCATCCATCCACTCCAAGTTAAAGGAATGGCCCGAAAAAGTCTGGACTCCGGCCTGGAGGGTATCCACAGGTTGATAACAAGTCAAAAACAGGGAGTCCGGAACTGTCAATTCCGGAAAGGTCACATCGCCTTCCACCTGCACGGTATCGAAAGACATGCATTTGTTTTGCTCATTGGTAATTTGCAAGACGTAAGTACCGGGAGCGGAAATCACGGCCTGAGGGCCATCTGCCCCGCTCAGAATTTGCCCGTTGCTGCTCGTCCACTGAAAGCTCAAGAAGGGGCCTTGATCTGAAGCAGAGGCATCTAAGGTAAGCTGGGGTGAAAGGCAATTCAGGCTGTCGGGCTCGGCGATGGAGATTTGGGGGTAGTCTTGATTGGAAAGGACCTCGATGCTGTCTGAGCTCGTACAGCCGTTTTCCAGGTCTTGCACCAGCACGGTGTAAATGCCCGCCGAATCCAGTTGAATGAGTGAACTATCGGCAGAACCGAGGATGTGGCCGTTACTGGTACTCCAGGCATAGCTCAGGGGGTGAGTGCCGGCATCGGCTAAAGCCTCTTCGCTCAACACCATTTCTGCACAAGTCAGGGTATCGGCTTCCGCCAAATTCAGCTCGGGAGCGACCATATCGCTCAGCACCTGCAAGGAAGCCGAGCTCATACAGCCGTTGACGCTATCCATAAGAACAGCCTGGTACTGGCCGGGCAGGGAAAAGACCGCAGAAGCCGAGTCCAACAAGGACAAGACATTACCCTGCTCATCCGTCCACTGCAAGCTGTAAGGATGTGCGGAAGAAATTTGCAGCACAGCATGCAGGGTGTCCACAGGATTGTAACAATTTAAGAACAAAGAGTCGGGCGTTTGCAGCAAAGGCATGACGGTGTCCTGTTCTGCTTCAAAAAGCTCCAGGACTGAGCAGTTGTTTTGGGGGTCGGCCACAGAGACCCAAAAAATACCCGGGCTTGTTATAAGAATCGCGCTGTCTGACAACAGGCTGTACGTTCCGGTATCAGTAGCCCAGTTTATCACAGCGAGACCTGAGGCTGTACTCACAGAGACCTGTGCCAAAAGCGTATCGCTGCAGCCCAGGATGCCGGAGCCGTAATCCAGCTCTATCACGGGCACATCGGCCTGTTGGGCCACAAAGATACTGTCCGTGCTTGCACAGCCCGAAAGGGTATCTGTGAGGGTAAAGAAGTACCAGCCGGAAGCCGTTACCCCGATGTCGTAAACACCTATGGAATCCGAGCTGATCAGGCCGGTATTTGTGCTCCAGGCGGGCAGCAGGCCGGGCCCCTGTTGAGAGCCCGAAGCATCTAAGCTGATTTGCAATTGCTGGCAGGAAAGCGTATCGGGAACGGCAATTTGCACAAATGGAGGCACTGTGTTTTCCAGCACCAAAGTGCTATCCAAAGTAGTGCAGCCGTTGAGCGTATCCGTCAACAGGAGCTCATACGTGCCGGCCGTTTGTACTTCAAGGCTGTCGGCATTGCTCAGGAGGTTTCCGTTGAGGCTCCACTGGGAGGCATAGCCGCCGGCACTTGTATCAGCATTAAAAAGCCAAAGCGAGGGCTGCAGGCAGTTGAGTACAGCTGTGTCAGGCAGAGCGAGTTGAGGTGGGGTAAAATTTGCCGAAAGGCTGACAAAAACCGTATCCGAACAGCCTGTCTCCAAAAAAGTGTTCGCAAAGAAATACAAACCTGCACTGTCTGCCAGAGCTGCCGAAGAATCTGCACCCTGTAAGATATGGCCGTCCGTCGTTTGCCAGCTGTAATCAAAGGTGCCGAGGGTGTCTGCCCACACGGCTTCGAGCCAAACTTCAGGATGGGCACAAGTCAGAGACTGCAAAACAGTACTATCCACAGTCGAGGAGGGTCTTCGAAAATCTTCGAGCACCAAGACGGAAACAGAATCGCTACACCCTTGCAAAGTATCTGTTACCAGCAATTGATAGCTGCCGGCAGAGTCTATCAGCAGCGTGTCAGCCAGGGGATCGGACAGGATGTGCCCGTCTGTGGTTGACCATTGAAAAAGAAGTGTGGAGGGCGTGGAGGCCGAGCCATCGAGTATGCCTTGCGGCAAATAACAGTTTAAGGTCAGCGTATCCGCTTGCACGATGGCCTGAGGGCTTTGGGGGTCTTGCAGTACCTGTACAGAATCTGTATCCGTGCAGCCGCTGTTTGCGTCGCTGAGCAGCAGGTAATACACGCCCGGCTCGTCAACCTGCACATTGGCCTGAGCGGGGTCACTGAGGATGTTGCCGTTGGAGGTCATCCATAGGAAGGAAACGCCCGCTCCACTTACATTGGCCGAGCCCTGTAAGGTGATGGCCGGTTGAAGGCAAGAAAGCGTATCGGGAGGGGCGATGAGCACTTGCGGATCGGAGGGGTCCTCCACGACCAGCGTGCTTGCTGTGGCGGTACAAAAAGAGGTTGCGGACTGATAAGTGATGGTCAACGTATAGGTACCGGGGGCATCTATCAGGGGCATCAGGGTGTTGGCGCCCGATACGATGTGTCCATCGGCGGTCGTCCATTGGTAAGTGATGCCCGGGCCCGAAGAGGAGGCAGAGGCATCTATCGCAATCTGCGGGTTGCTGCAAGACAAGGGCAGGATAAAAGGAGCGATGGCCTGCAACTGAATGAGCTCGACCGTCATCTCATCCGTCTGGGTGCATATCGGATTGAGCACCAGGTCATCTAAGGCAAAATCGTTGCCGATGAATGGAGCGCCGCCCTGGCTGACGATGCAGAGGTCTATGGTAGAAGTATTGCCCACATTGAACTGCTGTGAGAAGGGCGTCCAGGAGCAAAAATCATTGCCCAGCCCAAAGACCGGCCCCACCAACTGGCCGTTGACGGAAATCTGCAACTGCGCCGGGGAAATGGGAATCAGGGTCGTCGCCCAAAAGCTGAAGAGGTAGTCGCTGTTGGGCGTTACGGAAATGGTTTGACACCAGACGTTTTCGCCCGGACTTGCCCCTCCATTGACGACCAGCGACATGCCCATGCCGGTGGTGTGGTCCACACAGTCCGGGAAATTCGACCAGACCAGAGCCGGAGAAGTTGTTACCGAGTAGGTGCCATTGACGGAGAGATCGTTGGGGGCATAGGTATAATCGGAGGTAAAGCCCACATTGCCCTGCTCAAAGTCGCCATTGGCAATGAGGTTCACATCGGTCTCTACGGAAGAGGCCGTGAGTTGATAGGTCGTAGTTTGATTCACGAAAGCCGTGGGCGTCAGGGAAAAGGGGTCGCTCAGGCCTGCGGCGGGGCTCCAGCTATAGCTCAAGACCGGCCCCGAAACCGAGCCCGACAGCTGCACCTGCCCGCCCGGAAAGCAGACGTCCTGATCGGGACCTGCATTTACGGAGATGTTGCAGGAAGGGGGCTCTACCCCACCTGCGGGTTTCGTTGAAGCATAAGTTGCTACAATCCAAAAAAAGTTAAGACAGCACAAGTATAAAGGCCTCATCAGCAGCAAAAATATGGAATTCCCCTGCATTTTTTTTACAGAAGGGGGTAAGAAAAATGCCACAGCTCCTATATACCCATGAAAGCGGCACTGAAAAGCTGCATAACCCCAAAAAACCTTTTTTCTAACCCCAAAGAATCCATCTCTTATGAAAACCACATTCTTGAATGCTCGCACCGTTCTCCGATTAGGTATGTTCATCCTCATCGGCGCCATGCTCAGTCTCCAAAGCTGTAAAAAAGACAAGCCCGAGCCCATCGCCGGATGCATGGACCCTCAATCCGACAACTACAATCCCGATGCCGAAGTAGATGACGGCAATTGCGTGCCCTGGAGAGATAAATTCATTGGCGATTTCATCCTCAGCGGAGGCAGCTGCATCACAGATATACACCTTTCCAGTCCAGGAGATATGATGACCATTGAGCCCTCCAGCAATGCTACGACCAAGACTAAGTTCCTCATGAAACTCAATGTAAATGGTGCAGACTGGACCATCACGGCCAACATCACCGGCAAGTACGAGTTCGAGATTCCCTCTCAGCCCTTCACGCCCAACCCCCTTATCTCCAATTGGGGCAGCGGCAGCATTGACAGCAACGGCAATCTGAACTTCGAACTCACCTTCAGCGATGGCTCACCTACACAAGTCGTTTGTGAATACGAAGCCACCCTCTTGTAAAAAACACTCATGAACATACCAAGCCTGCCGGCTTTGCCGGCGGGCTTTTTTATATAGAAAAATGCGGTTGTAGAGACACCATGCATTGGAGACGCAATGTATTTTGGAGACGCAATGCATTTTGGAGACGCAATGCATTGCGTCTCTACGAGGATGAAAAAATTTATCGCAATACAAATAGGGGGCAGACACATAGGTCTGCCCTACATTGACCCGCAATAGACGCCCGTCACGCGTTACGTTCGTTACGAAAAACTACTAAACACTAAACCAACGATACACGACACACGATACACGCTAAACCGATTTACCCGATTCAACCGACGAACGCCCGGCTCCGCGAACTCGGGCTTACGCCGCGAGCTAAGATTATGTCGCCCTCCGGGCTTGAGTCCGTATTCAAGCGTGGTTGGGTTACGATTGTTACGACCGTCACGCGTCACGATTGCTACGTTCGTCACGTTTGTCACGAAAAATTACTAAACACTAAACCTACGATACACGATAAACCAATTACACCGATTTACCCGATTTCACCGCTTTCACCAATTCCACCCTCCATCATCAGAATCACAGATTACACGGATTTTGGGATTGCACGGATTTCACCTTAAACTCTGCGAATAACTGTCCAACGTTTGGGGACAGGCTCAGGAGGTGGAACACCAATGTTGCTTCACTACGAAGTTTACTGAAGGCAATCACAATTTTGCATTGAAAAACAAAAGCATAGTAACTGAATCAAGCCATCAAACATCCATAGCCAAACAACAAAACCTAGTAAAAACCAAGAAATTAGTACAATTAACAATTTAGTCAGTTTCCCTTTACTGCCTATACGGCCAATAATTTCTTTTTCACGCCTGGAAAAGTATTTTTCATTATACCAATATAAAACCAAAGAAACAAAAAAGGGAATGAAATGAGAATAAGTACCCCATTCCTCCCCAGCTAAGAAAAGGCAAGAATTCACAAAAGCAAAAAAGAAAGATGTTTCTAAAAAAGCTATCACCGCCGCTATGTTAA
>WGBN01000057.1 GCA_015494245.1 Saprospiraceae bacterium
AGGATTGCCCGGTGAAAAGGAAGCCAGCAATACGGGCGCAGAAAGCAGGGTAGAGAGCAAAAAAAACAGCGCCCAAAACATGCGGGCATGAATGTGGGGGCGGGTAGTGTGCAATACCAGCTTGCCCGCTGCCCGGCCATAGGCATACAGCAAGCCGAGGGAGCCCAGGGAAAGGACCGTCTCCCAACTTTTCGCGATGACCTCCGTGGGAAAGCGCAAAGCATCCGGCTGCCCGCATAAATCCGGGACTTTCAGGCAGGGCGAAAGCCAGAGCGCAGCCGTCTCTGCTCCCATGAGCAGCAGCGTGAAAAAAAGCGCCGGCGAGGCTTTGACTTTGAGCACTTCTTCACCTCCGGACAGAAGCCCAAACAGAAAATAGGCATAAGGGATTAAGCCGGCAAGTGGCAGCCATTGCGGAGCAAAGCCGTGCTGTGCAAAAAAGAGCGCCAGCATCAACAGGAAAAAGGCGTTTGCCTCATGGGAAAGGCGCTCCGACACTTCTGAATCTCGTCCGAGATGCCCACTTAGGTAAGTGTACAGGCTGCTCAAAAGAAAAACGAGGCTCGCCGCCAGAATGCCTGCAAGGGGAGACCAGGCGAGTAAATTGGGAAGAAACAGAATCAGCAACAGGCGCCCCGTGATAAGGGCATTGAGCCTGGTGATGAGCAGGTCGCGGCGATTCAGGTCTGCCAGCACATAGTAGATGGCAAAGGAAAAGGCCGCAGCGGCCTGAAGCATGGAGAAATCTCCTTTTGACCAGGCAGAGATGCCCACCGCCAGCATGAGCGAGGCGTGGATGAGCATCCACTGTTGCGTTTTCTCCCGCATGCTTACTCTGCCGACTCTTGTTCACACTTTTCGCCAGCCTGGCTGCCGCATACGGGGCAGGCGCCGCCGGTTTTCTCCCTGATCATCGGGTTGTTGGTGGCACAGGTGCCGCGAAATTCATTGCCGGTAAAAATGTGCCGGATGTTGATGAGGGCAAAGGCCAGTGCAAAGGTGACGAAGATGATGCCAAAGACATAGAGGAAGGCCATGATGGTGTTTGTTTAGGTTTGGAAGACCGGATGTGGAGCAAGTGCTTTTTACGCATCCGGATTCACATCGCAAAGGTAGGTCTTTTCATTCGGTTTTCAGTCGGGCGATGAGCGTTAATTCTTTTTCAGAGGGCACCGCATCTATGGTGATGAAAATGCTCTGCTGCACCTCCAGCGGGCGCCCCTGATGGAAATCCTGTTGGTGGGCACTTATCGTCTGTGCCCAGGCTGAAAAGGGCTGGTAGCCCGGCCCCAGCAAAGAGAGGCGGTGAAATTGCGCTGCCGTCAATTGCACCAAGTCGGGAAAAGTGGGTGAGGCTCCCGCAGGTGCGGGGATGGTAAAGCGAAATTCCTGCTCTGTGCTGTGGCAGTTGCTTTGCCACAACTCGAGTGCAAAACTGTCTTCCAGCACCAGCGTTTCTAAGGCTTCGCCCTCTTTGTTGAGGCGAAAAGAGTGCGAGAGCACGCGCGGAATGTCCGGCTGAAAGACAGCCACAGGCTGATTGCCATCACAGGAGGTTTCATCGTGGCAAGCGCTCAGCATCAGCGGAAGAAGCAGCAAAAAAGACAGGCGCATGTGGAGTTTATCTTGGAGTGAGCGGATTTTGGAGATGAAAGTGTCGTCTATGTAGTAAATAAATTCTCCGGCTAAAAGTTTTTTATTCTTGCAAAACTTTTAGCTTTGCCGTGTCCTTTGAATAAAAACCAAAACTTATTGCTGTGACTACGGTAACCAAATCCATCAAGCAGCGCGTAGAGACTTTCATGCAAGGCCTCAAAGAGCGCAACCCCAACCAACCCCAATTTCATCAGGCCGTACACGAATTTGTCGAAGCTGTCATGCCTTACATCGAAGAGCACCCCAAATACCAGGGGCACAAGCTCCTGGAACGCATGACGGAACCCGACCGCATTCTGCAATTTCGGGTTACCTGGGTTGACGACAAAGGCGAAATCCAGGTCAACAAGGGCTATCGCGTCGAGTTTAACAACGCTATTGGCCCCTACAAAGGCGGACTGAGGTTTCACCCCTCGGTGAATCTCAGCATTCTGAAGTTTTTGGGCTTTGAGCAAATTTTCAAGAACAGCCTGACGACGCTGCCCATGGGCGGTGGCAAGGGCGGTTCGGATTTTGACCCCAAAGGCAAATCGGATGGCGAAGTCATGCGCTTTTGCCAAAACTTCATGCAGGAGTTGTTCCGCCACATCGGCCCGGATACCGATGTGCCGGCCGGCGACATCGGCGTGGGTGGCCGCGAAATCGGCTATCTCTTTGGTATGTACAAGAAATTGACAAATACCTATTCCGGCGTACTCACGGGCAAAGGCATGAGCTATGGTGGCAGCCTGATACGCCCCGAAGCCACGGGCTACGGGACGGTGTATTTCATGGAAGAAATGCTCCGCGCAAGTGGCGATGAGGAAGGCGTTCGCGGCAAGCGCTGCATCATCTCGGGATCGGGTAATGTAGCACAATACACAGCCGAGAAAATCTTGCAGCTCGGAGGCACGGTACACACCTTGTCGGATTCCTCCGGCGTGGTCTATGACAAAGACGGCATTGATTTCGAGAAACTGGAGTGGGTCAAAAAACTCAAGAACGAGCGTCGCGGCCGCATTCGCGAATTTGCCGAGGCCTACAACCTCATTTATGTAGAAGGCGGCAAACCCTGGGACATCGCCTGCGACCTGGCTTTTGCCTGTGCAACAGAAAATGAACTGGATGAGGGCAATGCCGAAACCCTGATCGCCAACGGCTGCAAAGGCGTAGCCGAAGGCGCTAACATGCCCTCTACGCCAGGAGCCATTCAGGTCTTCCAGCAGCACAAAATACTCTACGCTCCGGGTAAGGCCTCCAATGCAGGTGGCGTGGCAACCTCCGGCCTCGAAATGAGCCAAAACAGCCTGCGCCTGAACTGGAGCCGCGAAGAAGTGGATCAACGCTTGCACGGAATCATGAAAAAGATACACGAAAAGTGCGTGCGCTATGGCCGCACCGAAGATGGCTGGATTGATTACGTGAAAGGCGCCAACATCGCCGGCTTTGTCAAAATTGCCGATGCCATGTTGGAGCAAGGCGTCGTCTGATAAACCTACAAGGTAGAGAGAGCCTACTCTCTCTGCCCAATCTTAACATTTACTATGCGAGAAATACAACTGAGAGAGGCCCTCCGGGAGGCCATGACAGAAGAGATGCACCGCGACCCCAATGTTTTTTTGATGGGGGAGGAGGTGGCCAAGTACAACGGCGCTTACAAAGTCAGCAAAGGCATGTTGGAGGAGTTCGGCCCTGAGCGCGTCAGGGATACCCCCATAGCCGAGTTGGGCTTTACTGCCATAGGCGTAGGCGCTGCCATGAATGGCCTGCGCCCCATTGTAGAATTTATGACCTGGAATTTTGCCGTGCTGGCTTTTGACCAGATCGTCAATCATGCTGCTAAAGTGCACAGCATGTCGGCCGGAGAATTCACCTGCCCCATCGTCTTTCGGGGAGCCACCGGCGTAGCAGGGCAGTTGGGGCAACAGCACTCCCAGACGTTTGAGAGCTGGATGGCGAATGTCCCGGGCTTAAAGGTCATTTCCTGCATAGACCCCGCCGATGCCAAGGGGCTGCTCAAATCGGCCATACGCGACGACAATCCGGTTTGCTTCATGGAATCGGAAATCATGTACAACCACAAGGGCCCCGTGCCGGAAGAGGAATACCTCGTTCCCATAGGCGAAGCCGTAGTGCGCCGAAGTGGAACAGATGTAACCCTGGTAGCCTTCAACAAAATGGTTCTGACCGCTTTGGAGGCTGCCGAAGAGCTGAGTAAAGACGGAATCTCTGCCGAAGTCATAGACTTGCGCACCATTCGCCCGCTGGACTTTGAGACTGTCGTCCGCTCTGTTAAAAAGACCAATCGCCTCGTCGCCATAGACGAGTCCTGGCCCTTTGCCGGCGTTTCTGCAGAGGTCGCTTATGAGGTACAAAAATACGCCTTTGATTACCTCGACGCGCCCGTCTTGCGCGTCAACGGCGCCGATGCCTCCGTGCCTTATGCAGCATCCCTGGTAGAAGCCTGGATGCCCAATCCGGAGAAAATCGTAAAGGCCGTCAAAGAAGTGGCCTATGTTTGATTGTGTTATGTTGAAGTAGCAAAAACCATGCTCAAAGTAAGCCTTCGCACGCCTTCACCTCAAGCCTGGTTAAAGGCCGTGCTCTCTGATTTTGACAGCTTCCTCCAGGACCATGCCGACTGCGAGCGCAAAGCTTCGGCCATGGCGCTCAGTTTTGTCGCCAAATATCACGATCGCAAGGCCATTATTCCCCAATTGATTGATCTGGGCGTAGAGGAATTGGAACACTTCCGGGAAGTCTATGCCGAAATGGAAAAACGCGGCATCCCCCTGCCTGCCTCCATGGGCAAAGACCCCTATCTCGATGCCCTCCTCAAACGCTGTCGCACAGGCCGCGAGCAGCGCTTCCTGGACCGCCTGCTCATAGCCGCCATCGTCGAACAACGCGGCGCCGAACGCTTTCGCATGGTGGCCGAAAATGTTCCCGACCCGGACATGCAAAAATTCTACAAACACTTCTGGACCTCAGAGGCCAAACATGGCGTCCTTTTCCTTCGCCTTGCGGCAAATTATTTCTCCGAAGAAGAAATCCTCCATCGCCTCCACTGGTGGGAAGAACAGGAAGCAGAAATTATCCAAAACCTCCAGCCAAGAGCCGCCCTCCACTAATC
>WGBN01000058.1 GCA_015494245.1 Saprospiraceae bacterium
ATGTTGCAATTGCCGATTTTGGTTTCGGCTTTTGTGATGACGGCTGTCCGGATTTTCAGTGTGGTATTCTTTATGATGTTGTTTTTGAGGGTGTGGGATGTGGGCATGTTGTTTTTCGGGCGTTTCATTCAGCGCACAGACAATCGCATGGACGACCAGTTGCTGCCGTTGTTGCGCAAGTTGGGGCAGATTTTGATTGTGGGCGGTGCTGTGATTCAGGTCCTGCGCATCATGGATGTGAATGTAACAGCCATCATTGCCGGCCTTTCCATTGGGGGTTTGGCGCTGGCGCTGGCTGCTCAGGATACGGTCAAGAATTTCATAGGCTCGCTGATGATTTTTGTGGACAGTCCCTTTCAGATAGGTGACTGGATTGACGCGGGCGGTTTTTCGGGTGAGGTACTGGAAGTGGGTTTTCGCAGCACCAGGCTACGGCTCCTGGACACCTCGGTGGTGAGCATTCCCAACGGCAATATGGCCAACATGTCGGTCGTCAACCGGGGTGTGCGCGTCTATCGCCTGATGGATATAAGCCTGGGCATTACCTATGATACGCCCCCTCAAAAAATTGAGGCTTTCATGCAGGCGCTGCGCAAGCTCATCCTGGAGCATCCCGTTACGAACAAAGAGAACTATTACGTGTACCTCACGGCCCTGGCCGACTCCTCTTTGAACATCCTCTTCCGCGTGCCGCTGCTGGTCTCCGACTATGCTTCGGAGTTGAAGCATAAGGAGGACATTCTGCTCTCCATCCTGCGTCTGGCCGAAGAACTGGGGGTGGATTTTGCCTTTCCTTCTACTTCTGTCTATCTTTATCCAAAGGAAGGCGATGTAAGTCAGACGAAACCTTAGACAGGGGGGAGCCCTGCTTTCCCGATTTGGGTATAGGAAAAAATGTTTTGCTCAATGCCCGTTATCTTGATAAGCGCACCCTGGCTTTTTGCAGTCTTATTTTTCAGGTTCCTAAAACTGAATTTAGATGCTACAAACTCGCACAGTCGAACCCGGAACATTGGAATTATTGAATTGATAGGAGTTTTTGAAAAAAACTCCTATCTTTACCCCATCATAACCCCAAAATGAAACATTATGAAGCCCCAATCGGATAAGCTTCCGTTGGATCAGTGGCTGGTTTTGCTGCTTTTCCTCGCTTGTCTTCTTTTCGCGTTTCTTCAGCGTTGAGGAGAAGGGAAGCGGAAGACATTATCGGTGTACATCTGGTAAGTGTGCGTGAACAGCCGTTTGCGTGCAGAGGGAGGCGGGTTTGTCTCATCAGCTAGTCTGTGTTTGCACAGCCTGTGGCGTTCTCTGCATCATACTTTCATAGAAACAGATTCCGGCAGCTACGGATACGTTGAAAGAGTTTCCTTTGCCCTTTTGCGGGATGCGGAAGGAGGCCGTGCAAATGCGCTCTACGGCTTGGCTGATGCCTTTGCCTTCATCTCCGAAGACGAAGGCTGTGGGTTGGTTGAGGTCTGTCTCCCGTAGGGTTTGGGAAGCGTTTTCACGGGCTGCCAACACCTGTATGCCGCTGTCGAGCAGGTATTGTACGGCTGTGGTAGTGGCCGGTTCGCGGCACACGGGCAGGCGCAGCAGGGCTCCGGCGGAGGTTTTGATGGCGTCTTCGTGCAGGCGGGCATGGCCTTTTTGCGAAATCACCAACGCGTGTACGCCGCAAAGTTCGGCTGAGCGGGCGATGGCGCCCATGTTGCGCACATCGGTGATGCCGTCCAGTACAGCCAGCAGGGGGGCTTCGCCCTGTTCGTAAATCTGAGGCAGGACGTCTTCCAACCGATAGAAGGGAATGGCCGAGAGGGTGAGCACGATGCCCTGATGATTGCCCCGCACCATGCGGTCCAGCTTTTGCTTCGGCACCATTTGAAGGGGAACGCCCCGCTCCCGACACAGGCGGCGGATGAGCTTCTCAAACGCTCCCCGCGTGCCTTGCAGCAGGAAGACTTTCTCCAACTGCGTTTGTTCTCTCAGCGCTTCTTCTACGGGATGGCGGCCAAAGATAAGGCCGGCATTTTTTTGTTTCATCCGGTAAAGATAGATTCTTTGGCAGTATATGCGACATTTGAAAGTGTTATTTGCCCTGAAAATGCCCAATCTGCTTATTTTTGGCAGGCAAAACCTATGAGATTTTTCTTTTCGAGCCTGCTGCCTGCTGTTCAGGCGGGGCTTTCGAATCACCATTAAACAAACCAAGTATGTGGAAGAACACCCTTTACCTCTTATGCTGCTTTTTTCTAAGCAGTACAGTCCTCTCGGCCCAGTCGCCTGAAGCGCAGGCCAGAAAATACCTGATGGAGCATCTCGGCGAAAACTCCCTGCAAAAAAGCGATGTGGAGCAACTGCAAGTACAGGATGTCCATTTCAGCAAGCCTTCGGGCCTGACGTATGTCTATTTTGTTCAGACCGTTCACGGCATAGAAGTTGCGGGTGGCCTTTGTCATGTCGTGCTCGATGCCAACGGGAAGGTCTTTCGCCTGAGCAATCAGCTGGTGCCTGCGGCACAGCAAAAGGCGCTTGTTACGCAGCCCGGCCTGCAGGCAGGTGAGGCCGTAGTCAAAGCCGCTGAGCATCTGCATCTGCCCGCCGAGGAAGCGGGTTTGCCGAAAGGCTATCCTCAAATCATCGCCAAAAAGGGCGAGCACGAATTTGAGTATGCCCATGCAGCCTGGTCGAAACACCCCATTACGGCCCGCCTGGTTTACCTGCCTGTCGAAGAAGGCCAAAGCCTGCAACTCTGCTGGAAAGTGGAGATGGCACCTCCCGGCAGCGACGACCACTGGGTGTTTTTCGTAGATGCCTCCAGCGGAGATATCCTCGCTCAGCACAATCGCACGGTCTATTGCACCAACCCCGCCAACGTCTTGGCACCGGTTTCTACCTGTGAGCAGGAGGAAAGCGTGGCGCTGCTGCCGCCCTCGCCTTCTACCGACGGAGCCGTTTACAACGTCTTTGCCCTGCCCGTGGAAAGCCCCTCGCATGGCGATCGCACGCTGCTGACCGACCCGGCTGATGCGGATGCTTCGCCCTATGGCTGGCACGATACCGACGGCCAGGATGGGGCGGAATACACCTACACGCGGGGCAACAATGTGCACGCCTTTTGGGATGGCAATGCTGATGGCAATGCCGACTTTAATACGGACGGAGGCGCCAATCTGCAGTTTGATTTTCCCTACGACCCCAGCCAGGAGCCTACAGAGTACAAGGATGCCTCCATCACCAATCTCTTCGCTACCATCAATACCTATCACGACATCATGTGGCATTACGGCTTTGATGAGGAGGGTGGAACTTTCCAGCAAACCAATTACTCCGGCACCGACGGGGACGGCGATGGCGTAATCGCCCGCGGCTCCTACGGCAGCGATGACCCCGAGGGCAACAGCGCCCTGAACAACGCCAACTTCTCCACGCCGCCCGATGGCAGCAGTGGAGTGATGAACATGTTTCTCTGGAGCAGCGGCAATCGCCTGGTGGAAGTTACCGAACCCGCCTCCATAGCGGGCTTGTACAGCACAGGCGTGGCGCAATACGGCCCCGACCCCCTGACCGTCAATGTAACGGGCCAGGTGGTGGCTGTGGAAGACCCCACTTATGCCCCTTTCATCACCGATGGCTGTGAGACGCCCTTTGTCAATGCCGATGAGTTAGACGGCAAAATTGCACTCATTGACCGCGGCGGCTGCTACTTTGAACAAAAAACGGCCAATGCCGAAGAGGCCGGCGCCATTGCCGTCATCATCTGCAATTTCGAAGAAGGCACCATAGGCATGGCCGGTGTGCCGGATATTCCCGACCCCGGCATCCCCACCGTGATGTTAGATGCTCCGGATTGTGCCATCTTGCGCCAGGCACTTGACGACGGCCTCTTTGTAACCATTGGCCAGCCGACCAATTCCGGACCTGTCTATCTGACTTCCGACTTAGACAATGGCGTCATTGTCCATGAAAACACCCATGGCCTGTCCAACCGCCTGACGGGCGGTCGCTTCAATACCGATTGCCTTTTCAATGGCGAACAAATGGGCGAGGGCTGGAGCGATTTCTATGCCATAGCGCTGACAGCCCGGCCCGGCGATACGCCCGAAAAGCGCCGAGGCGTAGGCACTTATGTCATCCGTCAGAATACCGATGGCAAGGGCATACGCGCCTATCCTTATTCTACGGATATGGAGGTGGACCCCCTGACTTACTCAGACATTGTTGCAGCTTCCGTGCCGCATGGCGTGGGTGCCGTCTGGTGCTCTATGCTTTGGGATTTGTACTGGGCTATGAGCGATGAATACGGCTGGGACCCCGACATTTACAACGGCACCGGCGGCAACAACATGGCTATTCAACTGGTTACGGAGGCCATGAAAATGCAAAACTGCAGCCCGGGCTTTGTAGATGGCCGCGATGCCATCCTTGCAGCTGACTACGCCCTTTACGGGGGCGCCAACCAGTGCCTGATCTGGGAGGTCTTTGCCCGCCGTGGTTTGGGCTATTATGCCGATCAGGGCTCGCCCAACGACAACAAAGACGGGGTAGAGGATTTCACCGTCCTGCCCACCTGCATAGCCGAGTTGAAAATCGAGAAGAGCGCCACCGAGCTTATCCAGGCCGGCGATGAGATCGATTACACCCTGCACATCATCAACCATCGCGATGCCGATCTCACCGGCGTAACGGTTACGGATGTGCTGGCCGATGGTCTCACTTATGTGGCAGGCTCCGGCTCCATAGAGCCCGTCGTCAATGGCAATACACTGGTCTTTGAAATTGGCGACATGGCTTATCTCGATGAGGTTACCATCACCTACAAAGCCCTTTCAAGCCCTGATCTGTACTCTTTGCAGCAGTTTTACGACGACTTTGAGGGCAGCACCATAGGTGTGTGGGCCGGTACGACCATCGGGCAGGAGGCCACCAACCTCTGGAGTATCACCAATACAGATGCACATAGCGGCAGCAAGTCCTTTTTCGTAGAGGACATAGGTTCGGAAAGCCAGCAGGTTTTGCAGATGTTGCAGGAGCAAACGATTAGCGGCGCCCAGCCCGTCCTCCGCTTTTACCACCGCTATCAGACCGAAGCAGGTCTGGATGGCGGTTACCTCCAGGTCTCCACCGACTTTGGTGCCACCTGGCAGGCTGTTCCTGCCGATAAGATGTTCAAAAACCCCTATAACGGGCCCATTGCTTACAGCACTTTTGTCATTCCCTTCCTCGATGCCTTCTGGGGCGACAGCGAGGGTTGGATACCCACCTATGTGGATATGAGCGAGTATCAGGATCAGGATGTCTTTCTGCGTTTCGCCTTTGGCACCGATGAAGCACAGGGCGGCCTGGGTTGGTTCGTGGACGATGTGGAGTTCATGGATATGTTCAACTACAACAGCGAAGCCTGCGTTACTTCCGACCAGGGCGACATGGCCTGTGCCATGGCCCCCGGCAAAGGCACCATCGTGGAGTCACAGTTGGGTACGCCTACAAAGGAGGTCTCGGAAGAAGCTGCCCAAGTCCGGATTTTCCCGAATCCCGCTACGGACCACCTCAACATCCAGGTGGACATGGCTGAGGCCGGAGACCTGCACTACCGCATCCTGTCGGTAGATGGAAAATTGATGCTCGAAGGCGATAAGGCGCTGCCGGCAGGGCGTTCTGCATGGTCTTTGCCTTTCGGCAAATGGGAGCGCGGCCTGTACTTGCTGGAGTTGCAAACAGATACGTGGAGTGTGAGTCGAAAATTGGTTCTTAAGTAAAAGAAGAAAAGAGGGCCAATAGTGACATGATAGAGCCTGCCTGCAGCAGGCAGGCTCTATCATGTCACTATTGGCC
>WGBN01000059.1 GCA_015494245.1 Saprospiraceae bacterium
AATACCCCAAGGTGGGTACGAAAAACTCAGATGTGCGCATCTTCGTCTATCATTTGGCGAAAGCCAAAAGCGTCGAAGTAGCTCTGGATACCACTGCCGAATTTTATGTGCCCCGTATCAAATGGACGCAAGACCCCAACCAGCTCTGCGTCTTTTACATGAATCGCCATCAAAATGACTTGCAATTGCTGCTGGCCGATGCCAGTACGGGCCGGACCCGCCTGCTGCTGCACGAAAAAAACCGCTGGTACATAGACATTCACGACAACCTGACTTTTCTCAAAGACGGCCGCCGCTTTATCTGGACGAGCGAGCAAAGCGGATACAACCACATCTATCTCTACGACATGCAGGGCAATTTGCTGCGCCAAATCACCTCCGGCAAGTGGGAGGTAACCGACTTTTACGGTCTGGATGAAGACAAGGGCCTGCTCTACTTTCAGGCAACGGACGAGGGCCCGCTGGGCAGGGGCGTTTACAGCCTCCGGCTCGAAGGCAAAAAGAAAAAGGCCTTGCATCATGAAAAAGGCTGGAACAGCGCTATCTTTAGCGCCACTTTTGACTACTACGTCTTAAAGCATTCTACGGCAAATACCCCGCCGACTTATGTGGTCTATAACCGCAAGGGCAAAGCCGTGCGCACCATCGTGGACAATAAAGGACTGCAAAAAAAGCAAGAAAAATACGGCGTGCAGCCGGTAGAGTTTTTCAGCTTTAAAACGCCCTATGGCGTGGATTTAAACGGCTACATGATTAAGCCGCCGAATTTCGACCCCGCAAAAAAATATCCCCTCTTCATGTACGTCTATGGCGGCCCTGGCAGCCAAACCGTCATGGACCGCTGGGGCGGGCAAAATTACTGGTGGTTTCAGATGCTGGCTCAAAAGGGCTTCGTGGTCGTTAGCGTGGACAATCGCGGTACGGGCGCACGGGGCGAGGAGTTCAAGAAAATGACCTACCTCGAGCTGGGCAAGTACGAGACGGAAGACCAAATCGCCGCTGCCCGCTATCTGGCAGAGAAGCCCTTTATAGACGAGACCAAAATCGGCATCTTCGGCTGGAGCTACGGGGGGTATATGTCTTCCAACTGCATCCTCAAGGGCAACGATGTGTTTAGCTATGCCATTGCCGTGGCGCCGGTTACCAACTGGAAGTGGTACGACACCATTTACACGGAGCGCTACATGCGCACGACGGAGGAAAACCCCTCCGGTTATCACGACAATTCTCCGGTGTATTTTGCCGATCGCCTGCGCGGGCGCTATCTGCTGGTGCATGGCATGGGCGATGACAACGTCCATTTTCAGCACAGCGTGGAGATGGTGAATGCCCTTGTCAAAGCCAACAAGCAGTTTGAGACGTTTTTCTACCCCAACAAAAACCACGGCATCTATGGCGGGCTGACGAGGCTCAATTTGTTTACGAAGATGACGAACTTTCTGGAAGAAAGCGCAGAAATGAAGTAATAAATGATGGTTCATTTAGTTTTGGGGGCTGCCAGTCTCCTCTGAAAACGGGCAGTCATGTTGAACCGGCTAAATCTGCGTCTGCCTGCAGTAGGCAGGTTCTATTAGTCAATTAGGCCTTGATAGAACGCGGATGACGCGGATTGTGCGGGTTTTCGCGGGTTTTACTGCGTTCAACATGACGGCCCGTTTCCCAGGGGATGCAGGCGGTTTTGTCTGCTTGCGAGTTATCAAAACAGGGCGGTTAGTCTGGCCTGGCCGGTGTGTACGACGGGCAGTTCGCCGTTTTTGCGGCCGTTGTAGAGGAGGCTGAGGCGGAGGTTGTTGGGGAGTTGTTGGTCGAGATTGATGCCCCATTGGAAGTTGGTGCCGGGCAGCAGGCCGTTGAGGATGGCGAAGCCCGCCGGTGAGTTGGTTTTTCCCTCAAAGGCCATGTCGGTCCAGGTGAAGTCCGCGAGCAGTGAAGTCCGGCTGCTGAGGCGGTAGTTGAAGCCGAGGGAGAGGCTGAGGCGCCGGGCGCGCTCTTCGCCCGTCCGGTTTTGGGAGATGCTCCAGAGCCCGCTGCTTTGGATGCGCCAGTTTTTGGCGGGTATCCAGCTCAGGGAAGGCTCCGTTTGCCGAAAGGCGATGTCGTAATTCCTGTCCGGAAAGTTCTCTGTTTTTGAGCTGTTGCTTCCGAGCGAGAAAGGGAGTTTGAAGGTCCACTGTGAAGAGGGTGTCCATCGGATGAGCCATTCTTGTTTTTGGAGGGCGCGGGATTCGAAGCCGGTGGTGAGCACGATGCGGCTGCGGGTTTCGTTCCACTGCCACTGGGCGCTCCATTGGTTGTCCGCCTGAAAGCTGAGTAAGTGTTGTTGGCGAAAATTCAGGGCGATGATGAGGGAGTCGGGCACGGCTTCGATACGCAGGGCGGGCAGCAGGCTGCGGGCGGCGTTGGCGCTTTGGGCGGGCGTTTTTTGGTCTGTTTGCAGGCCGGATTTGAGGGAAAAGCGGCTGAGCAGGCCCCGCCAGCCTTTTTCTTTTCGCCAGATGGCGCGGGGTTCCAGGTACAGATTTTGGCTGAAAACCAGGTTGTTGGTGCGTATGAATTCGCCGGTGAAGATGGCGATGCGCAGGTAATTGGCCTGGTCGGGATTGGGCGCTATGACGAATTCGTTGTTTTGCTCCAGCCCGTCTCCGTTGAAATCAATGTGTTGATAGACGCCCTCTCCCGGGTTGACGGCCTTGTAAACGAAGAGCAGTTTTTGCTCGCTGCCCGAGCTGATTTGGTAGGAGGTGCCCCCCCTGATGCTGCCCTTGCCGAGGCTCCACTGCCATTGCATGCGACCGAGGTAGGAGTCCTTGTC
>WGBN01000060.1 GCA_015494245.1 Saprospiraceae bacterium
ATCATGTCACTATTGACGGTAGGCAACAATGCCGTAATAGAACGCGGATTTTCGCGGGTGCGGCGGATTTTCGCGGGTTTAAGCTGATTCAACTTGATAGCTTGGTTTCTGATGGAGACAGATAGCCAAAAACTTAATGAACCATTGATTACTCACTGCACCAAAAAGCGTTTGCTCACTACGTCTTCATCTGTTCTGATTTGTATGAAATAGATGCCTTTCGGCAAATGTTGTACGTCTATGGCATACACCTGTTGTCCTTCGGGTATTTTTGCTGCGAACAATTGTCTTCCATTGAGGTCGAAAAGAGTAAGCGAGCGGAGCTCAAGACCTTCCGCAGAAACCGTTACAAAATCGGAAGTCGGGTTGGGATAAATGCTCAGTTGTGAGTCAATGGGCGTTTCGCGGCTGGCAACTGTAACGGGTGGGCGTTCTTTGTAAAACACCCTGAGCAGACCTTCGTCGGGGTAATTGGGCAATTCGTAATTGATGGCCAGGCCTCCATCGGGCAAGAGGGATACGGCTTTGTAGCCTATGGAAGTCTCCCCACGGTCTGTAACGTATTCCGGCGTTGACCAGCTTAGGCCTCTGTCTGTGGAGTAAGCAGCCATCATGTCGCCCCCTTTCAGGCCGACGATATCCTCTTCCTTCCAGAAAGTCCATAGTGTGCCGGTTTGCAAATCGTAGCGGCTGCCTTCTACGAGATAGCTGCGCTGCTCCTGCGAGAGAATGTTGTCAAAGACAGGAGAAGGCTGCCAGCTTTGCCCCAAATCATTGGAATATCCATAGTGAATGCGCATCCCCCAGTAAGGGTCTTGCACCGGAGCTCCGTGATAAAAGAGATGGAAGCGCCCCTCGGGGTCAATCACCAGATCGGGGTCGCCTTGCATGTCCAAACTCGGGTTGATGGTTACGGGCGCACTCCAGGTTTGGCCACCGTCTAAGCTCAGCACCATTTGTAAATCCCAGTTTTCTATGGGCGATGGTTGAGCCGAAGAATCCCTCCACAAAATGGCGAGGGTGTCGCCCGCCCAGGCATTGAATTGACCTCGCGGGAAGGATGAAGGCAATCCGTCATCTTCGCTTAGCATGACTTTTTCGCTCCAGCTTTGCCCGCCGTCAGTGGATTGGGCGTAAAAGGCTTCGGGGATGTCTTCTCCCGTTTTGCCTTCGTTCCACATGACGTGTATGCGATGTTTCAAATCGGTGGTGATGTACATGTCGTTGAAGCTGCCGAAGTTGGGGTTGTCGGCAATGCGCACACTGTCAATGACCAGGTTGAGGGCAGAGTCCATTTGGGCGTAATACAGGCCTTTCGGCAAATGAGAGGCCCAAATGATGTGCAGGCGGTCCAGATCATCGGTGATGATTTTGAAGTTGTTGGAGCCGATGGTAAAATCCTGGGGAGTAAAATACTCCGGCTCGCTCCAATCTGTTCCGTTATAGCTGTACGTGTAGTAAACGCCACCCGGGCCATCCTGCCTGTCCATGAATACCACTCGCTTGCCATTGGAAAACACCCCTATGTTGCTGTACAGAAAACCTCTGACGCTGTTGGAAGCCGGGGGAACCGGCAGTTCTACATCTGCAGACCATTCCGGAGCGACTCCATGTTGAGCTTGTAATGGCATTTGGAAAAAAAGGAATAGAAAAGCGCACGCAAGAGTTATGCTTTTTTTCATGTGGATATCGTTTTTTACGGTTTAATGTATCTGAAGCCACAAAAAACAATACCAGCTTCAGTCGTGCTACGGCTGAGCATAGGACTCTAAATATGTGTGAAGAGTTTAATGCGATGTTTCAGTCGCCCGCTTCTTTTGTAAAAGCGCATACCTCCAGGCGCCAAAGGCGAGCAGGGCATACAGGGCGAGAATGAATGTCATTTGTTCCCACTTGGTGCTGAATTCGTAGTACAAAATCAATGCCCCGCCTACGCTCAGCCCGAAAATGGAGAGCAGGGTTATGAAGGTGGAAGATTGGGTTTTTTCGCGTATTTTGTAGTTGGCAACAGCCATGAGCAGGGAGACGAGCAGGAAAGTGATGCTGCCAAATTCCAGGATGAGTTTCAGGCCTCCAATGAGAATCAGGATGCCGGCCAGCAAAGCCATGGTGATGATGGCATGGCGGGGAATGTGGTTTTTGCGAATGGCCAGCCAGGCAGGGAAATACCCGTCTGAGGCCACCACGGCCATCTGGCGGGAAGAGCCGAAAACCGTACCGCTGATAGCACTGCTGGTTGCCAGCAGGGCGCCGAGAATGACCAGCCCCGTGCCGAGGCGGCCGAGGATGTTACCTGCTCCGGCAGCCAGTGCGTACTCCTGTTTGGCAATGATCTCCTCGGCAGGTATGGCAAACAAAGCGCCCAGTGCAATGACTACGTAAATCAAAATGGCAGAAGCTATGGCGGTGTAAATGGCCCTCGGAATGTTTTTCTCCGGCTTTTTCATCTCGTTGACGGCATTGATGACCAGTTGAAAGCCTTCATAAGCTACAAAGGTCAGCGAAGCCACAATCAAAATGGTCAATACGCTGGCCTTTTCGGCATCCAGTACGAGCTGGTCTATGAAGGTGGCAAAGTCCGTGCTGCCATGCGTCATCAAAACCACTGAAATCACAGCCAGCACCACCAATTTGGTGTAAACCATCAGGTCTTCAATCTTGCCCATGCCGTTTACACTCCACACGTTGATGAGGGCGAAAATGCCGATGATACCTAAGGCAATGCCTTTCCGCAGCCAGACATCATCTGCGAGAGCAGTACTGCTGATGGCATAGGAGGCAAAGGTGTAGGCATATAAAGCCAGGGTGCTGATGTAGCCGAAAATGATGAACCAGCCTATGGCCGAAGCCGAAAAGTGCGATTTCGGATAGGTGCGCTTGAAAAAGGAATAGGTTGCCCCCTCATCGCGGTAATAAAGCCCCAGTTTGACATACGAGTAGGCCGCTAAGGAGGCAATGCCTCCGCCAATGATGATGGCGATGGGCGTCAGGTTTCCAATCATGGAAACGGAAATGCCAAGAATGGTAAAAATCCCGCCGCCAACCATACCCCCAAGGGCTATGGCTACGAGCTCGGGCAGCCCCAGGGCTTTGTTCCGCTTGCGATGCACGGAACCATTCGAGGATGTTTGTCCGGATTGCGTATGTGGAGGCATGGGAATTGTTTTGCACAAAGCTAATCATTTTAAGCCGTGTCTTCCACATTTGTTTTTTCAATGATGTAAAGCGGGCGATTGATGACGTTTCTGTTGATGCGGCTGATGTACTCGCCTATAATTCCTATAGAGAGCAATTGCACCCCCCCGAGAAAGGCAGAGCTGATGATGAGCGAAGTCCAGCCCGTGATGGTGCGGTGGAGTATGAAATGGGCGTACATGGCGTACAGAATGATGCAAAAGGAAAACAGGGAAATGGCAAAACCCAGTTTAGTGACCATGCGCAGCGGCTTATCTGAAAAGCCGGTGATGCCATCCATGGCGAATTGCAGCATTTTGCTCCACGAATAGCCGCTGGTTCCGTACTTGCGTTTGTCGCGTGTGAAGAGCACTTCCGTTTGGCGAAAGCCTAACCAGGCGATCTGTCCCCGCAGAAACTTGTTTTGCTCGGGCATGCGGCGCAAATACCTGACGATTTTTTGGTCAATCAGGCGGAAGTCACCGGTGTCAACAGGGATGTCAATGGAAGTCAGCTTTCGCAAAATGCGGTAGAACCATTTGGCCGTGACCTTTTTTAAAAAGCTCTCTCCCTTCCGCTCTGCCCTTCGTGCATAGACCACCTCGTAGCCCTCGAGATGTTTGCGATACATCTCGGGAATCAACTCCGGCGGGTCCTGCAAATCTCCGTCAATGATGACTACGGCTTGCCCGCGGCAGTGGTCCAGGCCGGCAGTTACGGCAATCTGGTGCCCAAAATTGCGGCTGAAATTGATGTATCGGACGCGCGGGTCCTGCTCTACCAGCTTGAGCAACTCGGAGAGCGAGCCGTCCGAGCTGCCGTCGTTGACGAAGATGAGCTCGTAGCGCTCGGTGATGTGAGATACCGACTCCTGCAGGCGGCGGTACAAGTCGGGAATAATTTTTTCCTCATTGTAAATGGGAATGATGACGGAAAGCTCAATAGTTTGTTTGTTTTTTGGGTCCATAAATCTTGTAGGTTTTAAGGTGTCCTTGTTGGTGCAACAACTTGTAGTCGTAATGTTCTTCGATGTATTTTTTGTCGCGGTTTTGAGTGGCGGAGACGATGTCTCCGGCTTTCAGGTCTTTGGGGCCTTTGAAGTCAATCTCCACGCCCCGTTCGTGTAATAGCTTGAGGTAGAACAAAAGATGTGCTTTGTAATCGGTATAAAGCAGGTACTGTCCATTGAGCTTGTGCTCTCCTTTGAGTGCACCTCTGAGGTAGTTGCTGAGGGCGTACAAATTTTCGTTTTCTGCGGTGGTTTCCCGCGGGAGATAAGTCTTTTGGAGAATATGTGTGTAGGGTAAAAATCCCAATAGGAAGAGGTATAAAAAGGGCATTACATTTTTTCGCAACGTCTGTCGTGCCCAGTCCAATTGTTTTAAATAGCGAAACCAATAATGCACAAAAACAGTTGCGAGCAGGGCCATGAAAGGATAGAGTGGCAGGTCGTACCATTTCAGTTTGGTTTGGCCGGCAGAAATGATGAGCAGAAAACTCAGTGCCATGAGTCCGGAAAATTGCGTCAGATGTCGCAGGCGCTTTTCTTTTGAGTACAGGCCTGTAAGTAAGCCGACCGGTACGAGCAGTATCCAGTAGTTCATGCGGAAATTCCAAAAATTGCGAAGGTAGTACCAGAAATCGCCTTTGTGCTCTTCTACCACATTTAAGTACCGCCCTCCCAATTCGTTTTCCCAGACGGCTGCGAGATAGCCCGGATTGGCCATTTCACGCAACAGGTAGTAGCTGCCTGTGAGTAAAATGAAAAGCGTCAGGCTGCCGTAAAAATGCCGGCTTTTGAGTAAAAAAATCAGTTTATGACGAAGTAAAAGCCAGACCAGCATGGCCGGCAAAAACAGTATGCCGGCAATGCTTTTGGTCAAAACGGCGAGGGCCAGCGTCAACGCTGAGAGGTACAGCCACCGGGCCTGCGGGCGCTCAGACCATAGAAAGCAAAACAGTCCGCTCAAAGTGGTGAAAAGCGTCAGCAGGGCATCGTAATCTCCCGTGCGAATTCCGTGTATGCTCACATAGCCCGGCGAAGTGATTAAAATAAAAACCGCAATAAATCCAAACCAGAAACTTCTTAAGTAGCGCTGTGAAAAGAGTAAAAGGCCGAGGCAGGTAAAAAAAGCCGCTAAAGCCGAAGGCAGCCGTATGGCCAGTTCGTTGACTCCGAGAACTTTCATGCTCAAGACCTGCAGCCATATCATCAAAGGAGGCTTGGTACTCCACATGTCGGGCTCACCCTTGTAATGCGTTACCAGATAGTCCCCATTCCTCAACATCTCATAAGCGTTGAGTGCAAGGCGGGATTCATCCCAGAGGCGTATCGGCAGGGTGTTCAGATGCCCGAATACCGGCATGGCCAGTAAGGCTGCCAGCAACAAATATTTCCAAAAGAACTGCCGCATTTTTAATATGCCGGTGATGCGTGAAGCGTATGTGCTTTTTTCCCTATCAAAAAGTGATTTTCAGGCTAAGGTAGTAATTCCTGCCGGGATTGGGAATGCCGAGGTATTTGAAGCGGGAGAGGTGATCTATGTAAGTGGCATTGAAAATGTTTTTTATGCCGGCAGAAAGTTCTCCTTTGCTGTGCCCGGGCTCAAAGCGCAGGGACGCCCCGGCGTGAAACACCTGCCAGGCCGCAGTGGGCGTTTCGAATTGGCCGGTTCTGTCTTGCCTGAATTTGTAGGTGTGTTGTATGTATATGCCGGAAAATCCGATTTTGTGCTTGCTCGAAAGCTCAGCGCGCAGGGTGGTGTTGAGCTTTGTCTGGGGGATGAGTGGCAGGGCTTTGCCGTCTTTGTCTTCGGCAAAGACCGCTGAAAAATCGCTTTTAATGTGCAACCAGTGGATTTGATGGGGGTGGAAGTGTATGCCGAATTCACCTCCATACAGCGAGGCGTCTTTTTGCAGGTATTCGAAGACGGGATTGCCGTCAATGACGGTATCTGTCGGCGAGAGGAAAATGTAATTCCGGATGTTGGTATAAAAGGGGTTGGCCGACAGCTGGATGTGTTCATTGCTGTAATCCACAGAAAAGTCTATTTGCGTGGCGTTTTCATTGACGAGCCCGGGGTTTCCCTTTTCGTAGCGGTTGGTGCCTTCGTGTACGCCATCGGAGAGCAGCTCTGAGGTGTTAGGCGATCTGAAACCGGTGGACAGGTTGAGGCGCCATTTGGTTTTCCCCCAGCTATAGACGCCTCCGGTAGAGAAGGAAAAACCCCGGTAGCGGCGCTCAATTCCGGCGATGTCCTGGGTGGGTATGGCTTTGATTTTTCGCTCGTCGAGACGCAGGCCTGCCTGTAGTTGTACGTTTTCAAATTCGACATTCATCAGGCCGAAAATGCCTGCATCGCGCACTTTGGCATCGGGTATTAAGACCTCTTCACCATTGTTTAAGTTTTGCTGCAGCATGCCCTGGCTACCGAGGATGAAACTGAAAAGGCTTTTGTAAACAGGGCTGTCCCATTTAGCTTGCCAGGTGAAGGTGTTGAGGTGTAAGCCGAGAGCCGGATGCAGTTTGTCGTCTTCGAACTCTCTGCGGTAGTTTGTGGTGTAGCCCAGGGTCGTCTGGATTTTTGACTCTCCTATGAAAAAGTCGTTCTCAAAGCTGAGGGCGTGGTCGTTGATGGTTTGAAAAGGCAGGACAAATTGCCGCTCTGCCTTTTGGGTATAGTCAGCATCTTCGGCAATGCCAAAGTCGTTTTGGAGGAAGCTGTATCGCAGGTTGGAAATCCAGTTGGAAGTGTTGAAACCCCAGGCTGCTTTCAGGTTTTTTTCGTCGAAGCGGGTGTTGAAGACACGCGTTCCGTCAGGTATTTGATAATCGGCATGGGAGTTGTAGCCAGCAAAGAGGTTGAATTTGAGTTTGCCTTTGTGGATTTTGAGCCCCAGGTCATTGCTGCTGCCCAGGGTATTGGATTGAAAGGCGGTCTGAGCAGAGACCTCTACGGAATTTTCTTTGGCATATCGCTCATCTATGAAGTAGAGTACGCCGCCGAGGGCATCGGCTCCATAGAGCAGGGAGGCGGGACCTTTGATCACTTCTACATTTTCGATGCCTGTTTCACCTACACCCAAGCCGTGCTCATCGCCCCATTGCTGGTTTTCGATGCGAATACCCTGGGCATAGGTTACGATCCTGCTGCCCGACAAGCCTCTGATGACCGGTTTGCCAATACCTGTCCCCGTAGTATTTTGGTCCACACCGGGGATGTTGCTGATGGCCTCTGCAAGCGTAAGCGGTGCGACTTCCTTCAGGTTTTTCATTTTCAAGTGAGCTACGCTGCTCACCGTAGTCCTTTGTAATTTGCCGACAGGCGCCGAGACAATCACCTCTTCGAGATTGTAGTGGCTTTCTTCGAGGTAAAAAGTTTTTTGGTGTTCTTTTGAGAGGTTTATGACTTCTTCCAAAGGCTCATAGCCCACGTAAGTGATGCGCAGGCGGATTTCTTTTATGCCGTTGAGATCAATCGAAAAAAATCCCTGCTCATCGGCAAGCGTTCCCGATTGCAAATCGGGGAAATACACTTCTGCAAAGGGAATGGGCTCGTGGGTGTCTTTATCCAGAACCGTACCTGTAAAGAGTTGTGCCTGAGCTGCAAAACTCAGAAAGCAGAAAAGCAGCGTTGCCGTGAACGCCATGCCTGGCTTTTTCATGTTGCAGATCTTACGTAAATCAGAGAATTGAGATGCTAAGGTAGAGATGCTTTTTGGAACAAACTTTTTTAGCAATAAGTTTTTTAAGAGCACTATCCGCTCCTAAATTCCTCTTTGAGCAAACCCATGC
>WGBN01000061.1 GCA_015494245.1 Saprospiraceae bacterium
GTCCTCTCCGATTTGCCAGGGGTAGTCGTTTTCGGCTTTCGCCAAATACGAGCGCAGGCCGCCGCTCCATTTGTCTTTCCGGTAGTTGAGGCTGAGCGCCTGCTCCAATGTGCCAAAGCTGCCGATGAGGCTTTTGGATTTTGCCTGCAGACCTTTTTTGTTTTCGAATGATGCTTCGTCCCGGAGCAGGACGACGCCACCTATGGCGCCTTGCCCGTCGTCGGCTGAGCCGCCGCCACTGAGGAGTTGGATGTCGCCCAGCAGGGGTGTGGGATAGAGGGAAAAATCGGCTGTGCCGTTCATGGCGTTTTTGAGGGGGAGGCCGTTCCAGATGACGAGCAGGTGGTTGGAGCCGGTGCCGCGCAGGGAGGCGGTGGCGAGTGTCCCCGGTGCATAGCGTTGTAACTTGAATCGGGCGAATTGGCTCAACAGGTTTCCGACATCCTGTGCGGGCGTACTCAACCTGAGCAGGCTGTCGGGGCGGGCGCTTTGCCGGAAGCGGTCTTCACCGGAAATGGAGGCAGAGGTGAGGGGCGTTTCCGTGAGTACAAATTCGGGCAGGAAAATGAGCGTGTCTATGTGGCTGCTGTCGCTTTGCGCCTGTATTTGTGCGGGCAATGTCAGGAGGGGGAGCGCGATAAGGCTTGCGAGACTTTTGCGGGAAAAATGACGATGCAGGGCATAGGCGAGAATGGCCAGGAGGCTGCCCGCAATACTGCCGGCATAGACATCTTTTAAAAAGTGTTGGCCGAGATAGATGCGGGAGATGGCTGTGAGCATGGCCAGAGCAAAAAACAAAAGACCCGTTTTTTTCTTTCGTGCAAAAAAGGCGAGGAGAGCAAAGAGACCAAAAGCTGCCATGGTGTGCCCCGAAGGAAAACTGGTAAAGCCACTGTACAAATTGGTGCCGGGGACAGGTGTCAATTCTATGGGAGGTATGGCATCGTGAAAAAATCTCAGGGGGCGGGCTTGGGCAAAAAGGGATTTCAGCCCATAGCTTGAGCTGACGATGAGAAGGGCCAGGCTGCCGGTCGTCAGGGCTTTTTTGCGTTCGCCTTTGAGCAAGAACCAAAGCAGGGCGAGGAGGAAGGGGATGGCTTCTCCGAGTTTGGTCGCGTATCTGAAAAAAAAGTTTGCTGCGGGACTGCGGTTTTCAGCCATTTGCAGCACCCAATGTCCGGTGGGCCATCGCACGAGCAGGATGGCTCCGAGCAAGAGAAAGGCGGCATAGGGCAGAAAAAACCAGCGGTTGTCTCTGAGGAATTGAATCGCTTTTTGCATCAGTTTTCAAATTGAATACCCCGGATTTTGTACCACCAGCGCAGGAATTTGGAAGAGACGACGGATTTGTATCCATTCATGGCCTGGTAGGTGAGGAGCAGGCCTATGGGGAAGAGCACCAGGTTGGGCAGCCAGGCAGCGAGGGCGGGGTCAATGACGCCTCGTTCGGCGATGTTTTTGCCGAGGATGGTGAGGATCATGAAGACCATGAAAAAGACGATGGAGATGAGCATGGGGTAGCCGAATCCTCCTTTGCGCACGATGGCACCCATGGGCGCCCCGATAAAGAGAAAGAGGATGCAGGCTATGGCGAGGCTGTATTTGCTGTGGAGCTGGAAGATGTATTTGGTGCGGGCTTCCTTTTTGAGTTCTATGCTGCGCAGGGCGCTGTCGGTTTGTGCCAGGATGCTGCGGGCAGTGGTTTTTGCACGGCGGATGAGATCGGTGCGGGTGTTGGGCGGAAAGGTTTCGATGATGCTGTGGAGGCTGTCTAATTGATCGAGTTTGATTTGTTTGGGCACTTTCCCGCGCGAACTTTTGGCTTTGGCAGGGCGTCTCGGCATGATTTGCGGTCGCCCGCCGGTGAGGGAGGGGATGGTTTTTCGCAGCGTATCGGGGGGCGTTGCTTGTTGTCCGTTGCCGGGGTCTTTTATTTCTTTTTGTTTTGGCGCTTTGATTTGTCTTTTGGGCTTGCGCAGTTTTTTCATTTCCCTGCGGATGGGCGAGAAGTGCTCTCCGACATTTTCGTCAAAGCGCAGGATGCGTTTGTCTATGCTGCTGTTGACGGAGTCTATGGCCTGGATGAGTTGGCGGGAGTTGAGCATGGTTTCATGCGAGCGGAAGAGGTTTTCATCGGTGCGGCTGAGTTCGAATTCGCTGAGGTCGAAGACTTTTTCCCAGCTTTTGAAGGAAACTCTGATGAAGGGGTGTTTTTCGTCTTTGGCGATGCTTTTGGGCTCCTGGTATTGCCAGCCGTTGGAGAGGCGCAGGACGAAGTTGCGTTTGTCGTCGGTAACGAACATTTCGCCTTCATTGGCCAGCAACTCCAACATTTGACCGGAGGAGGCTTTGGTGTGGTCTATGACGATGATGTCTTTGATGTGGCGATTGTCAGATTCTTTTTTTCCAATGAAGAGGGAGTATCCCTTGAAGTCGTCGTTGAAGACTCCGGCTTCGAGATTGAGCGCGGGTTTTTGCTCGCGGATGTCGTAGAGCCGGCTCCTGAATTTGAGGTTGCTGACGGGGATGAGGTTGTTGGCGCAAAAGATGGAGAAGAGTGCCACGCCTACCGAAGCAAAGAAGAGCGGTTGCATGACCCGCCAAAGCGAGATGCCTGCCGATTTAAAACTGGAGAGCTCGTAGTGCTCTGCCAGGTCGCCCAGCACCATGACGGAAGAGATGAGCACGGCCAGCGGCAGCGCAAGGGGAAACATGGATACCGACATGTAGGCGATGAGCTCGACCAGAATGAAGATGCCTATGCCTTTGCCTGCAATTTCGTCTATGTAAACCCAGAGCGTTTGCAGTACCAGTACGAACAGGGCAATGAAGAAAGTGACGACATACGGCCCCATGAAATTGCGGAGCATGAGTTTGTCGAGTTTCTTCATGAGAAAGGGCTTTGGGTTTGTGGAGGGCAGGCCGTCGCCTACCCCTCCCTTACGACTTGTTTAGAGCAGATTTTTCATATCTGTTTTTTCGGCTATGACTTTTTCGAGTTGGTCTATGGGGATGCGTTCCTGTTGCAGGCTGTCTCTTTCGCGCAGGGTAACGGTCTGGTCGTCGAGGGTTTCGAAGTCCACCGTTATGCAGTAAGGGGTGCCGATGGCGTCCTGGCGGCGATAGAGTTTGCCGATGCTGCCGGTATCGTCATACTGGCAATAGAAAGAACGCTTGAGGCGGTCGAAAATTTCGCGGGCGGTTTTGGTCAGGCGTTCTTCGTTGCGCTTCAGGGGCAGGATGGCGCATTTGACGGGCGCCAGGGCCGGCGGCAGTTTGAGCACATCGCGGCTGCTTTCCTTGCCCTCGGCTCCGCGCACGCTTTCTTCTTGCAGGGCTCCGCTGAGCACGGCGAGGAACATGCGGTCACAGCCGATGGAGGTTTCTACCACGTAGGGCACATAGGTCTCTTTCGTTTCGGGATCGAAGTAGCGCAACTTCTTGCCTGAATGCTGCTCATGCGAGCTGAGGTCGAAGTCGGTGCGAGAGTGGATACCCTCCAGCTCGCGGAAGCCGAAGGGGAAGCGGTATTCGATGTCCACGGCGGCATTGGCGTAATGTGCCAGATTGTCGTGGTCGTGGAAGCGCAGTTCGCTGTCGGGCGTGCCCAGTTTTTTGTGCCAGTTCATGCGCGTTTCTTTCCAGTAATTGTACCACTCCATTTCCGTACCGGGCCTGACGAAGAACTGCATTTCCATCTGCTCGAACTCTCTCATGCGGAAGATGAACTGCCGCGCCACAATTTCGTTGCGGAAGGCCTTTCCGATTTGGGCGATGCCAAAGGGTATCTTCTGACGGGTGGTCTTTTGCACATTGAGGAAGTTGACGAAGATGCCCTGAGCCGTTTCGGGGCGCAGGTACAGTTTGCCGCCTTCGCCTGCCACGGCGCCGAGCTGAGTGGCAAACATGAGGTTGAACTGCCGCACTTCCGTCCAGTTGCGGGAGCCCGTTTCGGGATCGGCGATCTCCAGCTCTTCGATCATGTTTTTCAGCCCTTCTAGGTCGCCTTCGGAGAGCAATTGGCCGAGGCGCTCTTGCAACTCGCGGATGCGGGTAGCGTATTGTACAACGCGAGGATGGGTTTCCCTGAATTGCTTTTCATCAAAGCTTTCGCCAAATCTCTTCCGCCCCTTAGCCACTTCCTTTTCCATTTTGGCCTCTATCTTTTCGATATAGCCCTCTACCAGTTGGTCGGCGCGATAGCGCTTCTTGCTGTCCTTGTTGTCAATCAACGGGTCGTTGAAGGCATCCACGTGGCCGGAGGCCTTCCAGGTGGTGGGATGCATAAAGATGGCGGCATCCAAACCCACGATGTTTTGATGCATCTGCACCATAGAGCGCCACCAATATTCCTTGATGTTGTTCTTCAGCAACACCCCGTAAGGACCGTAATCATAGACGGCCCCCAGCCCGTCGTAGATCTCACTGGAGGGAAAGATGAAACCATACTCCTTGGCATGGGCTACCAGCTTTTTGAAAGCGTCGTTTTGCGTACTCATGTCGTGTCGTTCTTTGAATCGGCAAAGATAGGGGGAATTGGGGAAATCGGTGGAATCGGGGAAAGCGGTGGAATTGGTTTATCGTGTATCGTGTATCGTTGGTTTAGTGTTTAGTTGGTTTTTGATTGTTGGGCGGGCTTTAGCCCGTCAATTGGTACAGCGGGCTTCAGCCCGCCTGAGCTTAGTGAAAAGCAAAAAATCCGTAAAATCCCATAATCTGTGTAATCTGTGATTCTGACGAAGAGCGTGAGGAACGTAACAAACGTGACAAACGTGACGCGTGACGCGTGACAGGCGTAACAAACGTAGCTGAATCACGTCTGGATACGGCGGGTTCAAGGGTGTAGTTGCAAACTCACCACGGAGTACACGGAGAGTTCATTCTCCATTCTCAATTTTCCATTCTCAATTTTTTTACCACGGAGTTCACGGGGTACACGGGGAGGAGCACGGAGAGTTCATTCTCCATTCTCCATTTTCCATTCTCCATTATTTCCGCGATGCGAAGCGAGCGTAAAATCACATTAGAGCCGAAGGCTCCACATTAGGGCCGAAGGCCCCACATTAGACGCGAAGCGTCCACATTTCCCACCTCCATTCTCCATTCTCCCTTACCTTTGCCCCATGAAAATCCAAAACAAGCACTACACCTCCATTTGGGACGATGGGAAAGCCCCTGCCCGCATTTACATCATTGACCAGCGTTGGCTGCCGCATCGGTTGGAGATTGAAGAGTTGGATTCGCTCGAAGCCTGCATACGCGCTATACGTGAAATGCATTTGCGCGGAGCGCCTCTGATTGGAGCGGCGGCAGCTTACGGCATGTATCTCGCGGCGCAGGAAGCTCCGGCGGAGGGGTGGCGGGCGTTTATGCGGGAGGCTGCGGCGCAATTGCTGCAGGCGCGTCCTACGGCCGTGGATTTGGCGAAAGCCATAGAGGAGCAAACCAGGGTACTCAATGAAACGGAGAGCAGGGAGCAACTCGAGCTCCGTCATTTGGCGAAAGCCAGAGAAATCACCGCAACCAGCAAGGAGCAATGCCGCCTCATCGGACAACACGGCTTGCCCCTGCTGCAGGCGCTCAGCAAAAAAAAAGGGGGCAGGCTGAACATCCTGACCCACTGCAATGCCGGCTGGCTTGCCTGCGTGGATTATGGCACCGCTTTGGCGCCCATCTATGCCGCCTTCGACAGCGGGCTGGATGTACA
>WGBN01000062.1 GCA_015494245.1 Saprospiraceae bacterium
GGTGCCCTCTTCGGTGAAAACCCTGATTGCCAAGGGGCAGCACGTGTGCATCCAGGCAGGTGCGGGGGAGAAAACGTTCTTTAGCGACCTGGAGTACTCGGAAAAAGGGGCGGAAATCGTGCTCAGCAAAGAGGACGTTTTTCAATCGGACATCATCCTGAAAGTGGCGCCGCCTACACCTGCGGAAATTGAGATGATGCGGCCCAATCAGGTGCTCATCTCGCCTCTGCAGTTGCCCATCATCACGCCGGAATACCTCACAAAATTGCGGGAAAAGCGCGTCATTGCCCTGGCCATGGAGTACATCCAGGACAAGTGGGGGACGTTTCCCGTGGTGCGCATCATGAGCGAGCTGGCCGGTACCAGCGCTGTTTTGACGGCAGCAGAGCTCATGGCGACGACCCGTGGCGGCAAGGGCGTTTTGCTCGGAGGGGTGTCGGGCGTTCAGCCCGCGCGCATCGTCATTCTCGGGGCCGGCATCGTGGCGGAATATGCCATTCATGCAGCCCTGGGCCTGGGCGCTGAGGTGCGCGTTTTTGACAACAATCTCTACAAACTCAAACGGCTGCAAAATGCCGTGGGGCGCAGGCTCTATACCTCGGCCATAGATTCCACCGCCCTCGAAAAAGAACTCATGCGCGCCGATGTGGCTATTGGCGCCATCCACTCCAAATCGGGGCGCACGCCCGTCGTCGTCAGTGAAGACATGGTGCGCAAGATGAAACCCGGCGCCGTTATCGTTGACGTGAGCATTGACCAGGGCGGCTGCTTCGCCACTTCGCGCCTGACCTCACTCGACAACCCGACCTTTGAAGAGCACGGCATCATTCATTACTGCGTGCCCAACATTCCCTCTAAATTTTCGCGCACGGCCTCCATGGCCATCAGCAACATCATGACTCCCATCTTGCTCGAAGCTGCCCAAATAGGAGGCATGGAAAAAATGCTGCTCTTCAATCGCTATTTCCGCCACGGCGTTTATATGTATAAAGGCCATCTGACGAACGACTATCTCGGAAAACGATTCAACTTGAAATCTACAAATTTGGAACTGCTGATTACTTCAAATTTGTAGATTAGCTGTGTTGTTTGTCTGCAATAAAAATATTTAACCCTACACACTATGCCCAAAGCCCCACGCAAGACCTACAAGCGCGAAGATGTCATTCTTGATGAAAAAAGACTGTTGGAAGAACGCAGGCGTCGCCTTTTTGGTGAGCAGGCTCCTGCCCTTGAGGACAGCCTCTTCGGCATAGCGCTTTCGGGTGGAGGCATCCGCTCGGCTACCATCAATTTGGGATTTCTCAAGGTGCTCAATGCCTGTGGTATTTTGGAGAAGGCCGATTATCTGTCTTCTGTTTCGGGAGGTGGCTATACGGCCTCTTACATTCAGGCGAAGTTGAAGAAGGAAGGGTCGTATGAAGCGCTGTTTAGCAGTAAGGATTTGCACCACTTGCGCAGCTATGGCAATTATCTGGTGCCCGGGCAAAGCACCTGGAGCAAGTTGTGGAACGGCCTTGTGCTGGGTGTGGGTTATGTATATAGCTGGGCGATGAGCATGATCAGTCCTCTTTTGCTGATCATCGTGGTTTTGGCGACCTACCGCCTGCTCGATTTGCTCAGTCATGGAAAGTGGTTTAAATCGGATGCGGCAGAGTGGTACGGTACGAGTGTGTTGCCAAAGATGTTGTTTGTTCTTGCCGTGTTAGGTATCGTTCATTTGATGGCGAATTTGGTAGCGAAGTATGCCCTGGGAGTTTCTCGCCGCTTCAATCAGTTTGAGGCTTTTGCTGTCGTTTTGGGGCTGCTTTTTTCTCTTCCCGTGTTGTTGAGCAGGCTTTCGCCAAATGCCATCCTGCCGGGCTTGCCCTGGGAGGTTTTGCAGGACAAGCCTTCGCTGTACTTGCTGATTATTTTTGCGGCCATTCTTCTGGGATTTTTTCTGAATCCGAATGCCCTGAGTTTTCATCGTTTTTACAGGAATCAATTGGCCGAAGCTTTTTTGCGCGGGGCAGGGGAGAAGCGCAACATGCTGCTCAAAGACCTCTACAAACAGGACGGAGATAAATCCAATTGGATGAATCCCTATCCGCTCATCAATACCTGTTTGAATTTGCAGAACCCTTCGGGCGACGACAAATTTAAGGGTGCTAAGGCCAGCGATTACTTTTTGCTTTCGCCCCGCTTTTGCGGCTCCAAACTTTCGGGTTATGTGGAGACGGCGACTTATCCCGGCTACAGCAAGATGACCTTGCCTGCGGCGACGACCATTTCTGCCGCAGCGGCCAATCCGGGCATGGGCATTTATTCCAACAAGTTTTTGAGTGTTTTGATGACGCTCTTCAACCTGCGCCTCGGCTATTGGGTGAACAATCCGCTGAAGAAAAAATCGCCTTACATCGTTTGGTGGCCTTTTTATTTCTTTTACGAACTGTTGGGAAAGATCGGCACCGGCAACCACAAGCTCAACATCTCGGATGGCGGTCATATCGAAAACCTGGCCGTTTACGAGTTGCTGCGCCGCCGTTGCCGGCTCATCATCGCCGTAGATGCGGGGGCTGATCCGAACTTCACCTTTGCCGACCTGCAGAACCTGACCATCAGGGCTCGCAATGAGTTGGGGGTGGACATCCGTTTTCGCGAGGGCGAAAATCCGGAGGAAATCATCCGGCCGCGTCCTTCTACGGGCTATTCGAAGCGCCGTTTTGCCGTGGCGGATTTGTACCGCATCTGGGATGAGCTGCCCCTCACCAATGGGGCCGGTGAAGCCATCACTGCTGCGAACGGACGCCCTTTGGAAATTCTCGTCAACTACATGCCCGATGGCAGTTGGAATCCCTGGATAACAATCAAGGGAGATGTGAGTGGCTTTTCCAATGAGCAGCGTCGTGCGCTTTACGCCCGTGCGCAGGAAATTGTCGAAGAACATCTCCAGGGGCTGCCGGGGGCAAGGGGGCCGGAGAAAGTGAAGTTTGGCGTCCTGGTGTATGTGAAATCTTCGGTTACGGCGCCTACGCTCAAGCCCAACATCAGCCCGAAGAAGGCCAGAAAGGGAAGTGAAACTGCCGATGAAGTTTCGGCTCCTGACAGCTACGATACCTATAAGTACAAGATCTATCACCCCAGTTTTCCGCATGAGCCTACCTCCGATCAGTTTTTTGATCCGGTACAATGGGAGTCGTACTTCAAGCTGGGGCAGTTTATTGCCGTGGATGTGCTGGGGCTGAGTTCTCAGCAATACGTGCGTTTGCTCAAGCAAAGGCACGGCTTTCCGCAATGGGATTATGAGCAGCTCTTTGCCCGTTTTGGCGCAAGCCTGCCAACGCTCAAACCGGCAGAAGCGTGGGAGGAAGCCCCTCCCATTACCCGTGGCGAGGAAGAGAGGGTGGAGCCGGAAGTGGCCCCTCCGCCGTCCCTTCCCCGGTCCGAAGTTGAGGCTGTTCAGCCCGAAAAAACCGCTGCGAAAAAAGAGCAGCCCCCGGCGCAGGACTCCGGCACTGCCGGCGAAATTCCCGTCTTACCACCCGATGAGGAAGACCTGGGGTATAGCATGTAAGCGGAGTTTTTTGTAATATTGCGGCTCTAAAAACTCAGCCATGAAATACGCTATTTCATCTTTCCTCTTTTCGCTCTTGCTCTTTGCAGCGTTTTCCTGTGGTTCTTCCCATCAAAAACACAATATGGTACGCATCAAAACGCCTTATGGCGATATGCTCGTCGAGTTGTACGACGAGACTCCGAAACATCGAGACAATTTCATCAGCCTGGTAGAAAAGGGCTATTACAACGGCCTGCTCTTTCACCGCGTGATGCGCAATTTTATGATTCAGGGAGGCGATCCCGATTCGCGCAACGCAGCCAAAGGCCAGATGCTGGGCTCCGGTGGCCCGGGCTATACCATTCCGGCAGAGTTCAATCCCAATCTGATTCACCTCAAAGGCGCCGTAGCTGCCGCCCGCCGGGGCGACCAGGTGAACCCACAGCGGGCTTCTTCGGGCTCGCAATTCTACATCGTACAGGGCAGAACCTTCTCCGATGCCGAA
>WGBN01000063.1 GCA_015494245.1 Saprospiraceae bacterium
CCAAACAGCCCCTCCAAAGAGGAGAACGGCATCCTCAATCCCGTCAGCTGGAGCTTTGAAAGCAAGCCGCTGGGAGGCGATGAATACGAACTGATCTTCCAAGCCGATATGGAGCCCGGCTGGAGCATCTATTCACAACACACCTCTGACGACGGCCCCGTGCCCACCACCTTTTACTTCAATGAGGGCGAACACTACGAGCGCATAGGCGAAGTCAGCGAAGAGGGACACAAAAAAGAAGGCCCCGACCCGCTCTTCGATGGCGTTACGGTCAGCAAATTTGTGGAAGGGCCTGTGATTTTCAGGCAAAAGGTAAAAGTCAAAGACCCCTCACAGCCCATCACCGGAGAGGTGGAATTTATGACCTGCGACGATCAGCAGTGCCTGCCTCCGACGCCGGTCAGTTTTTCCTTTGACATTGCCGGAAACAAAGCCGGCACCAACGCCACTCAAAGCGGAGCCGGCAACACTTACGAACTCAGCGGCACGCCGGTGGATTACAGCTTCGACTATTCCTGGGCGGATCGCAACTGCAGTGATGAAGAACCGCCGAAGGAAAAAGACAACAGCCTCTGGCTGATTTTTCTGCTCGGATTTGGAGGGGGGCTGTTTGCACTGTTGACGCCCTGTGTATTCCCCATGATTCCCCTGACGGTAAGTTTTTTCACCAAGTCGGCCGGCAATCGCGCCAAGGGCATCAGGGATGCCCTCACTTATGGACTTTCCATTATTGTGATTTACGTGTTTCTCGGCCTGATCATCACAGCTATTTTCGGGGCCGACGCCTTGAATTTGCTTTCGACCAATGCCTGGTTCAACATCTTTTTTGCCATTTTATTTATCGTATTTGCCATTTCCTTTTTCGGATATTTTGAAATTACGCTGCCCAGTTCCTGGGTGAACAAATCGGACAAAGCAGCCGAGCGCGGCGGTTTGATTGGCATTTTCTTCATGGCCTTTACGCTGGCGCTGGTTTCGTTTTCCTGCACGGGCCCGATCATTGGGACTTTGCTGGTACAGACGGCAGCCGGCAGTGGCAGCGGTACCACGCTGTTCGGCAACATTTCGGCCGGTCCGCTGGTGGGCATGTTTGGTTTTGCCACGGCCCTGGCGCTGCCCTTTGCCCTTTTTGCGGCCTTCCCCGCCTGGCTGAACAGTCTGCCCAAATCGGGCGGATGGATGAACCAGGTCAAAGTAACTCTGGGCTTTGTGGAAATTGCTTTGGCTATGAAATTTCTCTCCATTGCCGATCTGACGATGGGCTGGAAATTCCTCCCCTATGAGCTTTTCCTCGCCGTATGGGTATTGTGTGCGCTTGGTCTGGGTTTGTATTTCCTCGGCTATCTGCGCTTTCCACACGACCCGCCGGTCAAAAAAATCAAAGCCGGGCGAGCCATCGCCAGCCTTTTGAGTTTTTTGCTGCTCATTTACCTGCTCATGGGTTATCGCTATGACGAGCGTTCACAGACCTTCCACACGCCCAACCTGCTGAGTGGTCTGGCGCCTCCTCCCGGGCACAGCTACATCTACCCCAAGGATTGTCCGCTCAATCTCAATTGCTACCACGACTTTGAAACCGGCCTGGCTGCCGCCAAAGAACAAAACAAACCCATCCTCCTGGATTTTACCGGCTACGGTTGTGTCAACTGCCGCCGCATGGAAGACAATGTGTGGAGCCAAGACGACGTCTATAAAATCATCAACGAAGACTACGTACTCATTTCCCTCTACGTAGATGACCGCAAAAAATTAGACGAGCCTTACACCTCGCCTTTCAGCAAGCGCACCATGCGCACCGTGGGCAACAAATGGGCGGATTTTCAGGCCATTCACTTCAACCGGAATTCACAGCCCTATTACGTCTTGCTCAATCCCAACGACAACAAAGTGCTCAACACGCCCGTTGCTTACACACCGGATAAAGACAAATACAAGGCCTTCCTGCAGTGCGGCCTGAAAAACTTCAAAGAAGCACAGGAAGCCAACAAATAAAAAAACCGAATGAAACACAAAGCATCTTTTTTCTACCTCCTGCTCCTGCTTCCCTTCTTCGGCGCACAAGCCCGGGAAGTACCTGCAGACACTTTGGAGCATGCCCTCTTGTGGCGCATCACCAAACCGGATTTAAAAGACACCTCTTATCTGTTCGGCACTATTCACATCATTTCCCAAGAGGACTTTTTCCTTCCCGATGGTTTTGAAGAGGCTTTCGCCAAATGCCAAAAAGCCACTTTTGAGATCAACATGGAAAAAATGATGTCGCCCCTCAGCCTCCTCACCATGATGACCAACATGAACATGAAAGGCGACACCACCCTGCAAGACCTGCTCTCCGAAGAAGACTATGCGCTCTTAGAAAAACGCTCGCTGGAAATAGGCTTACCCGTTTATCTCATCAACACCATGAAGCCCTTTTTCGTCGCGATGCTGTTCTCCGGTGAAGAACCGGAAATGCCACCGACCGAACTCAGCCCGGAAGAAAGCGCCACCACCTCCTACGAAATGGAGCTCTTCCAAATGGCCAAAGAGCAAAACAAAGAAATAGACGGACTGGAAACCGTAGATTTCCAAATGAAAATCTTCGACAAAATCCCCTACACCGAACAAGCCAAAATGCTCAGCGAAGCGCTGCACGCCAACGATAAAAGCGAGAGCAAAGAAAATGACACCGTCAACAACATGGAAGAACTCGTCAGCGCCTACAAAACCCAGGACATTGACAAACTCGCCACCCTCGTCGTAGAAGAAGACGAAACCCTAAACCAATACGCAGACCTGCTCATCAACGAGCGCAACCAAACCTGGATAG
>WGBN01000064.1 GCA_015494245.1 Saprospiraceae bacterium
AGGATCGGGGTGCTGACGTAAGGAAGACCCCCGAGCCGGCCTGATTTGAACAGTTGTCCGTTGTTTGTTGTCCGTTGTCGGTTGAACAACGTTAGGATCGGGGAGCTGACGAAGGAAGACCCCCGAGCCGGCCTGATTTGAACAGTTGTCCGTTGTCCGTTGTCTGGGGCAGAAAATCTGAGTAATCCGTATAATCTGTGGACGACAAAGGAGAATTGGAAATAGAAAATTAAGAGAAGTTAAGAAAAACTTAAAAAAAGTTTAAAAAACAACCACAACGCAGCGCCCGACCCACAAGTACGTTATCAAGTTGTCTGCAAAAAACATCAATTCCATATTTTCCTTTCGAGCGATCTTACCGAGATTGCGCGGCAAGAAAACATGATGTAGCAGCACTTCTCACATTCTTTAACACACAAAAACCCGAGACATGAAACTCACCAAACTCTTTTTCACCGCACTTGTAATCTTATTCGCTCAACAGGTTTACGCCCAATCGAGCCCTTATTTCACGGGGGGATACATAGATGCTTACGGTTCAAAAACAGTAGATCAAGACCCCAATTCTTCACAGAACACCAACAATAAATCTTTATCTCAATACGGCACTTCCGTTTTCCTCGGAAGACGCCTCAACGCACATTGGAGAGCCGGCATCAACCTGCAATACGCCTATAGAAAACGAGTCAACTACTGGAATCTGGCAATCTATAGCACAGACTCTACCCTTGCCTTGGCTCAAACGACAACAAGAACACAAACAGCTGGACTTGGCCTCTTTGCCTACTATCTCATCAACCCCGACAATCAGCTCGTATTTTACCTCTACCCTACAATCAAATATGCTAAAAACAAACGAGAAACTCAAAAAATCAATTCGACCGTTTTGCCGCTCTATGAGGCAAGCTCCCAAAAAGGTTCTACTGTAACAGCAGCTTTAAGGCTGGGAGCGCTCTACCGCCTTTCACCGAGATGGGAGCTTTTCGCCAACGTAGCCTCTATCTATTTTTCCCACAGCTCTACCCGTGAGATACTGCAAAGCGGTGAAAAAAGTGAGCCGATTACAACTAACCAGTTCTCCGGCACCTTCTTTCCCGCCAATATCCAACTGGGAGCCTTGTTTCACTTCTGAAATGAAAAGACAAAGCAGGGACTGCTCTGAGACGCAGAGCAGCCCTGTTTTGTTTTCAAAAAAAACAAGAGTACAGGCAGCAAACAAAACCTCTTGTTCGTTATCCAATTGTATTTGCAACGGGAGTTTGTTTTGCAACGGGAGCAAAACGAAGCCCTCCCGTGGTGTCCTGATTTGCATCAAAACAAATCGGATACACTCCTATTTTTTCACCCATTAAAACTCACAAAACATGAGAACCCCAAAAATCCTTTTCTTTTTCACAGCCATGCTCCTGCTTCAAACAATACATGCACAAACAGGAGATGAAACCTCCTTCTTCACCGGTGGTGATGTGTTTCTATCCTCCAGCAAAAGCAGCGAGCCGCCCGAATTTCCGGGAGATGTAACCAAATCGTCTCGCACCACTGTTCAAACTCGACCACTCGTTGGCAAAAAGCTCAACAAGTACTGGCGCGCCGGAGTCATGTTAGACATATCTCTCACGACCAACAAACAACTCAACACTTATGTCTTATTCCCAGACACCATTACCACAACCCAAAAAGCCAACACCATCGGCTTGGGCGGCGGGCTTTTTGCCGTTTACACCCTTACCCCCGAAAGCAATTTCAGCTTTTACCTTATGCCCAATCTGTCTTTTGATAGGACTACCACAAAGTTCACGACAGATGGTGGAGAGCCTGATATTGATAAGGTTTCGTTCGTCAGCTTAGCCGTCAATCTCGGGGCACTTTACCAGCTCAACGACAGATGGACTGCCGTCATGAACTTCGGCAGGGCGGGCTTTAACTTCACCAGCGATACATACCAACCTGCAGGCGGCGAAAAAACTGACCCTATAAAGGCCGGAAAACTCTTCGCAGGACTTGGGCTTTCTAACCTCAATTTCGGTTTTTGGTACAACTTCTGACCCAAGCCGGCACAGGCTGATTTTTACAAGGGGCTGCCCGTATAGGGCAGCCCTTTGGTATGCGCATTCTTGCGTATCTTTACCCCATGCAAAAGAAGCAGATTCTCATCACGCAAGCTTTGACAGATGCCGGCGTCGAGCTGGCCAGGCAGTTCCAGGAAGACGGCTGGTATGTGTTTGGACTGGACACCCACGACAACTACGTCTATCACTGCGATCGCTTTCTCATTTTCGACTTTGAGCGCTTTGCCACCGATGCAGCCTATCGCGTTAAGATGAGCGCCGTGCTCGACGAGCTCATTAAGCGCCTGGATGCGCTGGTCTTTCAGTTTGAGCCCTTTCGCCCTCTGAGTTCCACTCCCCTGGAGCTCGATGAATGGCAAAGCGCCTTCTCCGTTTACCTCACTACGCCCTTTCTGCTCGCTAAATTATTTGCCGAAAGGCTAAAAAAAGAGCAGGGAAGCGTCTTCGCACTCATAGACCGCTCGCCGGCAAAAAAGACAACCCCTGCCCTGGCCTCCAACCCCATACGCGAAGCCCTGCAAAGCCTGACGCTCTCCTTTGCCGAAGACTGGGCACCACACATTCGCGCCAATGTGCTGACCTATGAACGCCCGGATGAGCAACCTGCCAAGCCCTCTTTTGAGGAGTTGAGCCAACTTGCACGCTTCCTCACTTCCGGCAAAACCCAAATCAGTGGCAAAGTGTTCTGACCACTGCATCAGCCGGAACCCCCTTTCGTTCCCTGCAAACAACCTCTGCGATATTTCTTCCAAAAGCGGGCTGCATCACGCAATATTTCTCTATTTTTGCATATTCATTAGCGACATGCAAATCTCCTCAAAGCGATTACAAACTTTTAAACCGAAACCATGATTCGTGCCATCATCGTAGAAGACGAACCCCGCGGACGCAACAACCTCAAGAATCTGCTGGCCAAGTATTGCCCCGAAGTCGAAGTCGTAGGAGAAGCAGCCAGCCTCAGCGAAAGCCGCAAACTCCTCAGCAATCCCGAGCTCAAACCCGACCTGGCCTTCCTCGACATCAGCCTCGAAGACGGGCTGGTTTTTCAACTGCTCAACGACCTGGGGCGGGTCAATTTCGAAATCATCTTCGTTACCGCCTACGACAAATTTGCCATCAAAGCCTGCGAATACAGCTCCATAGGTTACATCCTCAAGCCCATAGACCCCGATGAGCTCGTCTCGGCCGTCAAACGCGCCCTGTCCAGAAGACAATACCACATGGATGGCCGCCTGCAGCTCTTCAACCAAATGTACAACAACCCCAACGTCTTCGAAAAACTCAGCATCTCTGCCATTGACGGCATCTATTTCGTCAACATCCGCGATATCGTGCGCTTCGAAGCCGAAGACAATTATACCCACATCTTTCTCAGCAACGGAGAAAAAATCACCGCCTCCAAAACCATCAAGTCTTATGAGGAAATGCTGCGCGGCGTCAACTTCTATCGCGTGCACAAACGCCACGTCATCAACCTCAACTACATGCGCAAATTCGTCAAAGGCGAAGGTGGATACCTCATCATGGAAGGCGGCAAAAGAATTGATGTCTCCCGACGCCGCAGACCGGCCTTTATGGAGCAAATGAAGCGCCTGCAGGAAGGAATCTAAGCCTCTTAAACGCCCGAAAACCTTTATTTGCCGCCTTTCGGCAAATAAAAACCAATTTTTTTTCTTCTTCCGGTACCACGATAACCCAAAAAGGACTATCTTTGGGGGAGGATTAGGGGATTAGTCCGAATGAAACAGCCGGACGGGCTTTTTTATTAACCAAGCACCAATTATCTCTATGGGAAAGTCAAAGAAGAAAAAGCTTGAGGATCTCAAGAAGAATATGAAAGAGATCAAAAAGGGTGAGATGAAAAAGATCACCGGAGGTAAAGAGAAAAAGAAAAAACGCTGGTTCAATATCTCCGGAAACATCTTGCCTCAATAGGGCTGTGGTGCATTTCGGATTCCGTAGAGCTGCAATGCATCGCGGTTCTGATCTGCTGCATTTTCGCCCGCCTATGATATGCCGTGGCCTTGCAAAGTCTTGCAAGACCACGGCATTGCCAATTTACAGAAACCCAAAGCGCTTCCGACCACCATGCTACAACAACCGATGCAACACAACAACACGCACAAGTCTGTGCCTTCACTCCATTTTCTTTTTGCCCTCCTGCTACTTCTCCATGCGCCCCTCTGCATAAAGGCACAAAACGCCTCCGGCCATGAAGAAAAAACTGCTGCCGACAGCCTGCCTGCCCAAGACATACGCCTGCTCGAAATCATCGGCGTAGGCGACATGATGCTGGGTACCAACTATCCCTCCAAAGCCTATTTGCCGCCCAATGGCGGACGCGATCTGCTGGCAGCAGTCGCTCCCATACTCGCCGAAGCCGACATCACCTTCGGCAATCTCGAAGGCTGTCTGCTCAATTCAGGAGGCACGGCCAAGCGCTGTAAAGACCCCTCCAAATGCTATGCCTTCCGCTCGCCCGAAAGCTACGTGCAGCACTTCGTCCAAGCCGGCTTCGACCTGCTCAGCATCGCCAACAACCACTCCGGCGACTTCGGCCCCACCGGCCGCAACACCACCAAAAAACTGCTGCGCGAAAACGGCATCGCCTTCGCCGGCCTGGCCGGTACCGATGAATACGCCATCATCGAAAAAGATTCCATACGCTACGGCTTCGCGGCCTTCGCGCCCAACAGCGGCACCTGCGATCTGCGCCAACTCGGCTACGTGCGCAAAATCGTCTCCCGCCTGGCCCGGGAATGCGACATCGTCATCGTCTCCTTCCACGGCGGAGCCGAAGGCAGCAAACACCAAAACATCCCCCACAAAACGGAATACTACTACGGCGAAAACCGCGGCGACGTAGTCGCCTTCGCCCATACAGCCATTGATGCCGGAGCCGATGTGGTCTTCGGGCACGGGCCCCACGTTACGCGGGCTGTAGAGCTCTACAAAGACCGCTTCATCGCCTACAGCCTCGGTAACTTCTGTACCTACGGCCGCTTCAACCTGCGCGGCGAAGCAGGCATAGCCCCACTCATGAAGGTCTTCACCGACACCGAAGGTACCTTCATACGCGCCGAAATCATCCCCGTCTATCAAACCAAAACCACAGGCCCTCACATAGATCCCCAAAAACGAGCCATCCAAAGCATCCGCCGGCTGACGGCCTCCGACTTTCCGGATACGCCTCTGTACATTAC
>WGBN01000065.1 GCA_015494245.1 Saprospiraceae bacterium
CATTTTGATCGATCAAAAAATTACAAATCTCCTGATAAAAAATCAAATGATAAAAATTTGCGGTATCCGGCGGGTCATCTATAACAAAACTCAACTCGTAATTCGCTCGTGAAGAAAATTCATCTTCCTGAGAAATCTCCAAATTATAAGCAAAAGACCCCTGTCGCACACCTACAGCGGGAGGCACACTACTTTGAGCCGTTATAGGCTCCTCATCATCCACCACCACACGCAGCGAATAGGACTCCCCTTCCTCCGGAATAAAATAGGAAGATTTGTAATGGGGAGGTACCTCCGAACCCGGCATAGCCGGCTGATAAGTCAACACATCCAACAGCACCCCTTTACTGAAGATGGAAACCTGAGCATCAGGTACATAAGTTGCACCTACAGAACCCGAATCCAAAATCGAATGCCCTCGTGAAAGCACCAGCTCAAAAGTATCCAAGGGAGAAAAGTGACAAACAACTGACAGCGTTTTATCCTGTACAGGCAAAGGCAAATCCACAGGCTCAATACAAGCCCCAACGCATGTGAGCAACGAAAAAACAAAAGCCGTGTAAAATAGTATCTTCCCGTTCATTGAACATTTTATCAATCATTCCGGCAACTCTCCCGTCAGGCTCTTCAAAAAAGCCAGAAGGGCATCCAATTCCTCGTCCGCCAAAGGGCGGTTGAGCTGAGCCGAAGCCATGGCCTGTACGGCTTTCGCCAAATCCGGCACACTGCCATCGTGAAAATAAGGCGCGGTCTTGGCTACATTGCGCAAAGATGGCACCTTAAACCAATATCGCTCGGAAGGATCGCCCGTAAAGGTATAACGCCCCTCATCCCGCATTTCGCTGCCCGTGTAATCCCAGTAATACCCCACTACACCAAAGGGCTGATACATGCTCCCTCCTATCCCTGTACCGCTATGGCAGGGGCTACAGCCCAAATCCAGAAAATAGGCCAGGCCTTTTTTTTCCTTCTCGCTCAGCGCCTGCTCATCGCCCAGCAAATAGCGATCAAAACGCGAAGGCGTAAGCAGCGTCTCTTCAAAAGCCGCCAAAGCCCTCGCCAAATTGCCCATGCTCAAAGGTTGCTCTGCATCGGGAAAAGCCTTTGCAAATAAATCCCGATAGATTTCCCGCTGCTCCAGGCGCTCCAGTAAAACAGCGCTGTCGCGCATGGCCATTTCCCGCTCATTGAAAATCGGGAACAAGGCCTGCTCCTCTAAGTCGGCTGCACGCCCGTCCCAAAACTGAGCTAAATTAAAAACGGCATTGTAAACAGTAGGCGTGTTGCGTACACCCTTTTGCCCGAAAGCGCCCTCAGAAAAGCGCTTCCCATCCACGCCATAAGCATCCAAAGGATGGCAGGTATTGCATGATTGGGTTTCATTTTGCGAAAGCAAAACGTCCTTAAACAATCTCTCTCCGAGACGCACTTTCCAGAGCCCGGAACCCTCGTTTGCCCGCTCTGCAACAGAAACCGGCTTCAAATAAGTTTGAGCTTTTTCCAACAACTCCTTCTCTGCACAAGAAGCAGCTGCGGGCTCCGGCAGCAGATCCTTACAGGCCGACAAAGAAAAGCCCAAAAAAATCAAAATCCACAAAGCATACCTACTGCTTATACATTTCTCTGAAAGTCCATTCATCAGTTGTAGAGTTATAGTCAAAAACATAAATATCTCGCAAAGGGTCGCTGGCAGCCTGCAAAGTGTAATTAAAAGCTATGGCCTTGACCTCCATTTGATTTTTCCTGTTAAATCTGATCCTGTGGGCATGTTCAAACTTTCCTCCGGAGAGCTCCTGTAAGGAGAAAAGACGATGAGGCTTGCCCTTAAAATGCCCTTTCTCGTCTAAATCCACTACAAAAACTTCGGGTTTTCGAGCCGTCCCAAAATACAATTTTTTTCCGGAAGGATGATTGAAAATGCCAACACCCAAAGCATCTATGCCTTCCAGCTTGTCGAGCACCTTACCCGTCTTGCGATCAACCTGAAAAATAGCTCCGCGCTCCTCCTCGGGAGAAGAACCGGTTACCGTACTCACGTAAAGCGTTTTGGTATCGCAATCATAAGCCAGCCCCATCACCCCAAAGGGATTGCGGGGAGAAGGCGCTGCCGCATAAGGCAGGCGCACAAAAGAACGTATATCCCCTGTTTTTCCATTTACCACAAATACCTGGCTCTGATGCTCCGGAGGCTGATCGTACAAACTCACATGAGGAACGGGGCCGAGATAGATATTCCCTTCTTCGTCTAAGGCATATGGCCCAAAAAATCCCGCCTGCTTCCAGTCCGGCAATTGCAGGCGCTTGCCGCCTCTGCGAGCCTCTGCAATAAACAGGCCATTGTCAACCCGATTTGACAAGTCAATTAGCAAGGGGGATTGCAAACCGTATTTCAAAGGAAAACTCGGCTCTGTTTTGCAATAATCGGAAGAACGGGCCTGCGCATAGAGCACTTTGCCTCCTCCCTGCCTTTCGGCAAAAAACTTCCACCACAACAGCCCGGCCAATACCAAAAGCAAAAGTATCCAAAGCCATTTTTTGCTTCCGGCATTCGACCGCTTTTTCGCAGCAGTCACTGCATGTTTCCCTCTGGGATGCTTCTTGCGCTTACTCATATTGCAAATTATTTCTATTCTTCAAAAGGCACAAACATGGGGCCCACCGTACCCGGCCAGGTAACACTCTTTTGACGCCCCTCTTCCACTTTCAGGGCAGCCCAGCAATATTCCTTGCCCGGCGTATTGTCGTTTTTCATTTGAGGCACATAC
>WGBN01000066.1 GCA_015494245.1 Saprospiraceae bacterium
ATTTCCCCCTTTTCGACAGCCCCCACCGCTTTGTGGTCGAAGCATCCGAAGAGCATCCTCTGACTTACGACAATTGGACTCCCATGTATTTCTATGTGCCTGCCGATGTAGATACCATTTTGCTGCACTATCAGTGGGCATATCTCACTGTTAAAGCCCCTTCTTATGAGGAGCCCGTCTTACACGGTGTTGACGAACTGGGGCTTTTGAAAATTCCCGTTACCAGCGATATGGACAGGGATACCGTTTGGGAAATTCAGGACCTCTTTTGGGTGGAGTCTTTTTACTTCCTCAACATCCCGCCCTACCTCAGCAACGCACCGGAAAATATGCTGGTGCCTGATCCTCTTTCTACTGCTGCGGTGGAAGCGCCGAAACCTCTGCACTTCTCAATATCTCCCAACCCCACTGCAGGCCGGCTTGAGCTTACTTTTCCCGAAAGGGCCGATGGAGAAATTCGCATTTTTGACAGCGCAGGAAAACTCGTCTTCCGGCAAGTTGTATCCGGCGAGCGGGCTGTACTCGACTTGCAGCATTTGCCGGAAGGCATCTATCAGATCACTGTACCTTTAAATGGAAGCATGCTCACAGAACAGCTGGTTTTGCAGCATTGAGCCGACCAGCCTGAAGGCAAAAAAGCGGAGAGAGAGGGATTCGAACCCCCGGTCCCGCGCAAGCAGGACACCTGATTTCGAGTCAGGCCCGTTCAACCACTCCGGCATCTCTCCGGGCTGTGCGATGAAGCCGTTCACCCCTTGGGGCGAACGGGCTTCTTCGCGTAGGAAGCCGGGGCAAAGATAGGGAAATTTTGGGATTTCGTGGCTTTGATATTTCTCGCAAAGACGATATTGCTCGCAAAGTGTACCCTGAGCGCAGCACAGCGAAGTCGAAGGGCCGCAAAGACGCGAAGCGTCCACATCAGAACGCGCAGCGTTCCACATCAGAACGCGCAGCGTTCCACATTAGAACGCGAAGCGTTCCACATTAGAACGCGCAGCGTTCCACATTAGAACGCGAAGCGTTCCACATTAGAACGCGAAGCGTTCCACTACCACCGAGCATCCCACCGCACACTAATATTCCTCGGCGTTTCCAAACGTCCCGGGCGGGTGTAGTACATCTCGTTGAGGGCGTTGTTGAGCAGCAGGCTGATTTTGTGGTGTTCGCTGAGTTGCCAGGCGAGGCGGAAGTCGAGCAGCTTGTAGCCCTTGCCCATTTCCTGTTCGCGGTATTTGGCCAGGCCCGGCACGACCAGGTCTTCGAAGATGGCATCTATGGCTTCCATGTAGCTGTTGTAGCGCAGGGAGACGCCAAAGGTGAAGTCCTCGTAGCTCAATTCCCAGTCGGATTTAAAGGTGTGGCGGTAGCGGTATTTCAGGATGTTCTCATCGGATGAGGAGTTGAAGGCATTGAGCTGACCTTCGGTGGGCTCCTCGCCGGACACGATGGCCGTGGTGTCGAACTGGTCGAAGCGGGGGTCCAGATAGGTGTAGCCTATGGTGAACTGCATGGGCAATTCCTGTATGGGCGCGCCCTGGCCCATCAGCGAAATTTCTATGCCTTTGATGTTGGTGTTGCCCACGTTTTTCGACTGGAAGCCCGTGAGGAAGAAATCCACGAAGGTGAATTCCATCATGTTGCGGTAGCGGTTGTAAAAGGCCGCTGCATCTATGAAGCCGGAAAGTTGGCCGATTTGAAAGCCCTTTTTCAGCCCTATTTCTGCCGACCAGCCCGTTTCGGAGGTCAGTTCGGGGCTGGGGCTGATGGGCACGCCGCCAAAGGCAGTGCGGATGTATTTTTCGGCTATGGTGGGGTAGCGGTAGCCCTGTCCCCAGGAAGCACGCAGGTAGGTGGTAGGGTCGAGTTGGTAGTTGGCGCCGAGGCGAAAGACGGGCTTGGCCTCGTGCTCCGTCGAAGGCTCGATGGTGATCTCCTGGCCAAAATTGTTGCGGTAGGAAAAGCCAGGATTGTTCAGGCGGTTGTCTTCATAGCGCAGGCCGGCGCTGATGTTCAGGCGTTTGAAGAATTTTTTTTCCAACTGCAGATAAGCCGCTATGTTGTTGGAGGTATAGGAGGTGTCGCCGTACAGAGGGGCTGCCACGAAAGAGTGGGAGTAAACCAGGCCTGCCGTGCTTATCAGCCCCAGGTTCCCCCATTGCCGCTGAAACTGGTATTCGGCATAATACACCTTAGAGGAGTTGGACTGGTCGTTGTTGCTGTTGTTGTCGGTGGTATAGTAGCGGCCCAGCAGTTTGTGTTTGTTGCCCGCGCCATCGAAGTAGATCAGGCGGGGGTCTATGTTGTAGCGCAGGTTTTGGGTGCGGCTGTAGGTGCCCGGGGCGCCTTCGTAGATGTGTGCATCGGCGTCTTTCCAAAAGAAAAAACCGGCATTGCGACCGCCGTTGATGTTGAAATTGAGTCCGGCAGAGAGCTGTTCACTAAAGCGGTAGAAGGTGTTGATGTTGACGCGCTTGTAGGAGCTGTATTCGCCGCGGTTGTAACCCCGCTCGTTTTGAGCAAAGAGGCCCGCTACCAGGTCAAAATTGCCGAATTTTTGTTTGTACGACCAGGAAATGCCGGAAGACCAGGGCCGTCTTTTGCCTTTCCACCACCAGGCGTCTTTGTTGGCCGGCGGGAAGGCCGTGCCTTGAAAGCTCGCAAACTTCATTTCAGGCCGGCTGCCCGCAAAGGCCGTGCGGATGTTGACAATGCCGTTGAGGGCCGAGGAGCCGTACAAGGCTGAGGCAGCGCCTTTGATGACTTCTATCTGGGCGATGTTTTCGGTGGGGATGTCCCTCCAATTGGGAAAACCCGCATCGGCTGTGAGGATGGGCAGGTCGTCTATGAGCAGCAGCACCCGAGAGCCGGCGCCGTAAGAGTAGCCCGATCCGCCGCGTATGTTGGCCTGTCCGCCCAGCATGTTGAAGCCCGGCATTTTGTCGAGCACCTGAGAAACCGAAGTACTGTTGGTGCTCTCCAAAAGCTGCGGCTTGATGACGTCTAAGGAGACCGTAACCTCTGCCAACGGCTTCTCGTATTTTCCGCTGGTAACGGTGGCCGTTTGCAGCAGGGTAGCTGTCTCGCGCAGGGCGACGTTGACTTCCAGCGTTTTGTCCGCTTCTATGATGACGGTGCGCACTTCGTCTTCATAGCCGAGGTAGGAGAAAGTGATGTCATAGGCGCCTTCCGGCAAATGCAGTAGGTAGTAGCCGTTTTCGTCCGTTACCGTGCCGTAGTCGCGGGCTTGTACGGCAGCGCCGATGAGGGTCTCGCCCGTGGCGGCATCTGTAACGATGCCTTCCAGCGTACCCGTCTGAGCCGTGTTGGCATTTGCCGAAAGGCATATTAAGTTGAACAAGGCAAACAGGAAAAATGGAATTTTCATAGAAATGGTATTTGTGCAAGCTGCTTTTGGACTTTATTTTCGCAGGATGCCCTGGCATATCCAGTTGGCCAGGGCTTCGCGGTTGCTGGAGGGCATGATGCGTTTGCGGTCCCAGTTGTTGCGGATGTTGCCCAGCTCGATATAGACGGAGGGCAGCGTGGTTTCGCGCAGCATGTGCAGATCGCGGGCACTGACAGTCCCGTGGTATTGGCCGGAGCTGCGGTGTATTTTGTACTTTTCTTTGAAAGTGCGGTGGAGTTGTTGGGCAAAGGCTTTGGAGGTGTTTTTTCCAGGGTAGTAATAGAAGAACAAATCTGTTTGTTGTCGTTGGTTGCGCGAATCCACGTGGATGACGATGAGGCGTTGATAGGTGGCGCCGGCTTTTTTGTTTTGTTCGTAGAGTTGGTTGACGATATTAGAGCGCTGTTCTAAGCGGGCTTTCTGGCCTGCCAGGATTTTTTTGTTGCCCCAAACGACTTCATCGGTATCGCAGCCGAGGTATTCGTCGTTGCGGATGCCGTCGTCGGGGTCGCGGACGATGACGTAGGCGATGGCGCCGTGTTCTAAGAGTTTGCGGGCCAGGCGCAGGCCGACATCGTAGGCATATTCGTCTTCGCAGAGGTCGTGGTCGGCCTTTTTGCTCATGGCTCCCGGGTCGGGGCCTCCGTGTCCGGTAACGATGTAGAAGATTTTTCCCTGCAGGCGGGTGTCTCGCAGGGGGACGTACTCGTATTCTTTGCCGAAGATGGGGTAGTGGCGTTTGCTGCCGCTTGGGGGAAAAGTCCCTTTGGCGGGCTCGGAGGGTGTTTCTTCAGTTGCACCGGAGGACGGCGTGGGGATTTGGAGGTCTTTTTTGGGGCAGTGGAAGATGTGCCAGGGTACCCAGAGTTCGAGGTTTTTGCGGAAGTCGGGCCTCAGCCCGCGGGCGGTGAGGCTGTCGTTGTAGGCTTCGATTTTTTTGGCGAGGGGATAGTCGTTGATGCCGATGGTAGAGCGTATGGTTTTGCCGTTGAAGGCATAGACCTGGATGGGGAGCAGGTATTCTTTGTTGGCGATGAGGGCGGCGTCTTTGGAGAGTTTGTTGAGGGTGTAAAACTGCCGGTGATTGCAGGAGTATTCATCTAAGTCGTAGCGGCGCAATAGCGAATAGACTCCGTCGCCGGGCAGGGCTTTGGTCTTGAAGAAAGCCGGGCTCCCTGAGCGTAGTCGAAGGGGCCCCTTGAGCATAGTCGAAGGGGTGTCCTTGAGCGTAGTCGAAGGGGGCCCCTGAGCATAGTCGAAGGGCTCCTCAGGCCTGTATGCGCTATGCCCTCCGAGGAGGAGTGAACTGCTGATGAGGAGGAGGCTCCATAAAAAGGCTTTGCCTTTCATAGGCTTCTTAGGTATTGGTTTCAGGGGCGATACCGATTTTTTCTCCAAAGTACAACGCAAATTTTTGCATGTCATTGGCCAGTTCGGCATTTTGCGTGGCTTTAAAGTAGGTGTCGGCCAGGCTGCGCAGGGTGTTGTACATGAGGAAATCCATTTCGCGGATTTCCAGGTCGGTGGTCCAGATGTCTATCTTCAGGGTTTCGCGCCGTTGGCGGTCGAAGAGCGAGAGCAGGAAGGCCTTGGCTTCCTGTGGGCCGTCGCCGGTTTCTTCGGCTTCCCACTGGATGTCTTTGGGGAGTTTTTGTTCGTCGAGACCTACGTACAGGTGGATTTTTTTGGTGTCGAGTTTTTCAGACATGGGCTGCTTTTTAGTTGATGGCGCCGTTTCGGGGGCCATCTGATTTTGTTTTCTCTTAGCGCGAAGATAGCAATTATTCTCTATGGAGGGCTTTGACTTTGAATCCCTTTTGCTTGAGCAGGCGCAGGATGCCCTTGCCACCGCTGAGGTGGGCGGCGCCCATGACGGCCAGTCCGGGGGCCTGGTCAGCGAGTTGAGCGATGCGTTCGGCCATGAGGCGATTGCGGGCGTAGAGCATTTTTTCGCGCATTTTTCCCATGCCGCGTTTGGCAGATTGGTGGAGTTGAGCGAGGTTTTCTTCGCGGTATAAGTCGTATAGGTGGTAGAGGCGCTTGCGGCTGCGACGGATGTTGCGGGTGGTTTGCAGCAGCAGATGGATTTGCTCTTGCAGGGAGATGTCTTCGAGCAGGCCGTAGTGTTCTTCATTGGATTCCAGCCCGAGGGTTTTCAGTCCTTCTTCGCGGGCTTTTTCCCATATCTCCAGGTCTATGCTGTGCAATTGCCCCAGGGAACTGAGCCACTGTCTTTGCAAAAATTCCAGCAGTACGATGGGAGGGAGGCCTCCCAGGCGAGAGAGCTCTATGTCGCTGCTTTTGCGCAGGATTTTTTGCAGGCGTTCGCGCTTTTTGGCGGGAATTTGCTCCAGCCAGTTTTCGTTCAGTGCCGTTTCCGGCATGCCCATTGAGAGAAGTGCGCTTTGGTCCAGGGGCGTTTCAGTGGCTACCCATTGAAGGTGGCTTTCGGAAATGAGGCGAAAGATTTGCTCCCGCCTCGGCCAGTTGGAAGAGGGAAATTGGTGCATGCTGCCAAAGAGAAAAGAGGGCATATCTGCCTGCTCTTCGCGGAAGTATTTCCACAGCAACCGGTTTTTGCGCTTTTCTCGACGGGGCATGGGTGAATGGGGAAATACTCCTGCACGGGGCAATGAGCCCGCGGGCAGGAGCATTTAAATTAAGTGTTGGCCTTGCGCCGGCGACGACGCGGCTTGCCGTAATCCAAAGGCAATACTTTGGAGTCTTTTACCGTAGAGAGGATAAACTGTGTGCGCAGGTGGTCCACCTCTTCGATTTGGGAGAGCTTCTCGAACAGCAGCTTTTCGTATTCCTCTTTATCTTTGCAGATGATCTTGAGAATGATATCTGCTTCACCGGTGATGACATGGCATTCGATCACCTCGGGGATGTCCTGAATTTTTTCAATAAATTTGTTGAAAGCATTTTCTTTCTTCCAGGCCAGAGCGATGAATACGAAAGTTTGCACATTCAATCCCACCTTGTCGGGATTGATTTTGGCGTGATAGCCTTCTACAACCTGCATGCGCTCCAGTTTTTTGACGCGCTCGAGCGTGGGTGCCGGTGAGAGTTTGACTTTTTCAGCCAGTTTCAGGTTGGTTGTCCGGCAATTTTCCTGTAGTTCTTTGAGAACCAGCAAATCCGTTTTATCAATTTTCTTAGCCATGGGAGCTGATTTGTACCCATACGAGGCAAGGCCTGAGGCAAGGGGGCAGCCCCCTTATCTATACCTTGGCATCCTATGAGTAATGAACAATGTATAGCTTTTGGTCAGGCTCAAATGCCTTGAGCCTTGAGGTAACATGGATATCCTTTTCAAAACCGGCCTGAAAGTTGCACAGGGCAGGTTCTTAATCGGCCCGCAAAGATACTGCTTTTTTTGAAAAATGGTAGGGAATTTTGCAGAAATGTGCCGGAGCACATTTCTGCAAAAACAATGCATCAGGGGAAGATGCCCATAGCGAGGTAATCGTTTCCGATTTTCTCGATGGCTGTGAAGAAGGCAGCTGTGCGCAGGTCATGGATTTTTTTCTTGCGTTTCATGGCTGCGCGGATGCTTTCGTAAGCGGTAATCATGGTTTCTTCCAGGCCGGAGCGCACCAGATCAATTTCATCGGCGCCGCGGGCTACGAAGATGCGTTCGGCTTTGCCCACTGTTTTGCCGGTCATGGTTTCAACCAGGTCAATGAGGCGGGCATAGGTGTTTTGGTTGAAGCGTTTGTCCATGCGGCCGAAGCGCATGTGCGAGAGGTTTTTCAGCCATTCGAAGTAAGAGACCGTTACACCGCCGGCATTGAGGAATACATCGGGGATGATGAGCACGCCTTTTTTCAGAAGGATTCTTTCAGCTTCGGAGGTGATGGGGCCGTTGGCGGCTTCACCGATGATTTTGGCTTTGATGCGCGGGGCGTTCTCTTTGGTGATCTGGTTTTCCAGGGCTGCCGGTACGAGGATGTCGCAGGGCATTTCCAGCACTTTGTTGCGCTGTTTTTGCGGGAAGTTTTTGCAGCCTGGGAAGTTGAGGATGGAGCCCGTTTCTTTGCGGTGCTTGAGCAGGGCAAAAATATCTATGCCTTTGGGGTTGTAGATGGCGCCCTCGAATTCGGATACGCCTACGATGACTACATCGCCCTCTGCCTGGGAGATTTTGGCCGTGTAGGAACCCACATTTCCGAGACCCTGCACGATCATGGTTTTTCCGGCGATGCCGGGTGTGAGGCCGAGTTTTTTCATGTCGGGAGCGTACTCGGCAGCTTCGCGCAGGCCGTAGAAGACGCCGCGGCCGGTGGCCTCTTCGCGTCCGCGTATGCCGTTGAGGCTGACGGGCTTGCCCGTTACGCAACCTGCAGCGTTGATGTCGTCGTCGTTCAGAGCTCGGTAGGTGTCGTAGATCCAGGACATTTCGCGGCCGCCGGTGCCGTAATCGGGAGCGGGTACGTCAATGGCAGGGCCGATAAAGTTGCGGCGCACCAACTCCGTGGTGTAGCGGCGCGTAACTTTTTCCAATTGCTTTGGAGTGAAATCCCAGGGGTTGATGGTTACCCCTCCCTTGGCGCCGCCAAAGGGTACATCTACAATGGCACATTTCAGCGACATCAGCGTGGCGAGGGCCATGACCTCTTCCTGGTTGACGCGTTGGCTGTAGCGGATACCGCCCTTGGTGGGGAGGCGGTGGTGGCTGTGTTGTACGCGATAGGCTTCAATGACGCGATAGTCATTGCCGATGCGTACGGGAAACTTCATTTTGTAAACGGCATTACAGACTTTGATTTGCTCCAGAAGCCCCGGATGCAAACCCGTGTGTTGTGCTGCATTGTCAAAAAACTTGAGCACGCTTTCATAAAAGCTGCCGTTCTTTTGTGCTTTGCTCATGTGAAGAGTCTTTAGGTAAAATAAAGAGTTTTTTTTGACGGCCCAAAAGTCGCTTTTTTTTCCTTTTGTGCAAGTAAAATCACAAAAAATTATTCGCCGATCTGTTCGATGCGCTCCAAAGCGTAGCGAATGAGGGCGTCTATGGCTCCGTGGTAGTCTTTGGTGAAGGTCCCACGGCGTCTGTTTGCCAGGATGAGGTTTAGCGAAAGCGGCTTGTGCCCCAGCATGCGGGCCAGGGTGTAAATGGCCGAGGTCTCCATTTCAAAATTGGTGATGCGCAGCCCGCGGTGTTCAAATTCGCGGACCTGCTCAAAGAAAGTAGCGGTGAGCAGGCTGTCAGCGCGCAGGCTCCTTCCCTGGGGTGCGTAAAAACCCGGGCTGGTCAAAGTGATGCCTCTGGCAGGGCTTCCCAACAGACGCAGCAAATCTTCATCGGCAGCAGCAGCATAAAAGTAGGGGAGGCCCGTTTCTTCGAATTCCTTCAAAAAAGCCGCCTCCAAAGCAGCATCCCGCACTGCCCGGCTCGCGGGATAAAAAGCAGCGAGGGAGTCCAGCCCCAGGCCATGGGTAGAAGCCACGATGGTGTCGGGCGCCAGCTCGTCCTGCAAACTGCCGGAGGTGCCCAGTCGGATGATGTGCAAAGAACGCAGCTCTTGTTTTAGCTGCCTTTCGGCAAATGAAATATTGACGAGTGCATCCAGCTCGTTGAGGACGATGTCAATGTTGTCCGTGCCAATGCCGGTGGAAATGACGCTGATGCGCTTTTTACCCAGCCTGCCCGTATGCGTGAGAAACTCCCGTTTCTGCCCGCTGTACTCGAGCTCGTCAAAATAGCGCGATACCATAGGGACACGCCCGGGGTCTCCTACCGTAATCACTATGGGCGCCAGCTCTTCGGGCCGCAAGTTGAGGTGGTAAATGCGGCCTTCATCAGTGATGATCAATTCAGAAGCTTGTAATTGGGGCATGAGGTGTTTGTTTATTTAAGTGGGTCAATTTGACCATTCTAAAGAACGCGCGGGCGGCCCACCCCTTCAGGGGCCGGGGGCGCAAGAGGACTTATGATGGTTGGTTGACACTCAAAACTTAATGAAGTTTCCCCGCAAAGATACTTTTTTTAATACGTAACAACAGACTCCAAACTTTTACTTACCTTAGCGCCGCAATTCTTTAACCTAAACGACACGACAATGAAATTCGAATTGTTTCAGAGTGAGAAAAACGGAAAGTACTATTTCAACCTGAAAGCCGCCAACGGCCAGGTGATTCTTTCCAGCCAGGGCTACGCCTCCAAATCCGGCGCCTTGAACGGTATTGAGTCCGTTAAGAAGAATGCTACGGATAAGGGCAACTTCGAAATCAAGGAAGCTGCCAATGGCAAAGTCTTTTTCAACCTCCTCGCCGCCAATAAGCAGGTTGTTGGAAAGAGCCAGATGTACGCTTCCAAGTCGGGTATGGAAAATGGCATCAAATCCGTGATGACCAATGCGCCCCAGGCAACTGTTGAAGAACTCTAAAGGGAAAAAATAAAAAGATGCTTTATTGTATAGGCATTTTGGAGAAAAGCCGTATCTTTGCACCCGCTTAGCCGCATAGAGCCTTCCCTGTGAAGGCTCTTTCCGGCTTGGTTCAGCACCTCTCGCCCCTTTGGAGAGCGATGTGCACCTCAAAAAAAGCTAATATGGACCCGATCAAATTTGTACAAGAACAAATGGCGCGCGAGATGAACTACCCCGAGTTTCGCGCAGGCGACAACATAGCCGTGAGCTATAAAATCGTCGAAGGCAACAAGGAACGCATCCAGGTCTTCCGGGGGGATGTCATCCAGATTCGCGGAGAAGGCGCCACGCGTACCTTTACCGTGCGCAAGATGTCCGGCAACGTAGCCGTTGAGCGTATCTTCCCCTTTGCCTCTCCCGCCATCGAAGAAATCAAGGTGCTGAAGCGCGGCAAAGTGCGCCGTGCCCGCCTCTACTACTTGCGCGATCGCGTAGGCAAAAAGGCCCGCATCAAAGAGCGCAAACGCATCAAGTAAACAAAAAGGAGTTGCCTTAGGCAACTCCTTTTTTATTTCCCTCAGTTATGGAAAAAAATAAAAAATCCAACCTGGATGAACTCGATCGCAAGATCCTGGCCATCCTCATGAAAAATGCCAAGACGCCCTATGCCGAAATAGGCAAACAACTCTTCGTATCCGCCGGCACCATACACGTCCGCATGAAGAAAATGGAAAAAATGGGCATCATCAAAGGCCAGGTGCTACTCGTCGAGCCGGTCAAACTGGGCTTCGACATCTGCGCCTTCCTTGGCATCTACCTCGAGCGCAATTCCCTCTACGACGAAGTGGCCTCCCTCATCGAACAAATCCCCGAAGTCGTGGAAGCTCACTATACCACAGGAATCTACAGCATCTTCGTCAAAATCATCTGTAAAGATACCCGCCACCTGCGCTCCGTGCTCCACGATAAAATCCAACGCATCCCCGGCATCCAACGCACGGAAACCTTTATCTCCCTCGAAGAGAGCATCAAT
>WGBN01000067.1 GCA_015494245.1 Saprospiraceae bacterium
TTTCATAAGCGTCCAGGGCCACAAAAACTTCAGGCACCAGACCGAGGCGCTGCCAATCGGCTTTGCCGCCCTGCCCTTTCCAGACATTGGTATTGGAATAGAAAACTCCGGAGGTTTCCCTCAACTCCAGAGAATCCTTGCTGCGGAAAGCCACCAGATTGACTTTATCAAAGATAAACACGCCCTCTCCCTCTTTGAATTCAAAATCCGGCTTGCCTCCCACGACCTTCCACTTCACGCTGGAGCGGGCGTTGATAAGCCCCTGCGACAAGTAGGTATGAGTAGCCTGCAGGAAATTCAAATAGCCCTTAAACTGCCGCTTTTGAATGGAGGCCATCAATTGGGAGCGCACCTCCTCCCAGTCGTCGTACAAGGCTGCATGGGGATTTCCGCCCGTAGCGGAAAAATTCAGCAGAGCCTCGATGTAGGCTTTAAAATGAGTAGTTGCCGACATGCGTTTGGCCAGCATTTCATTTGCCGCAAGGCGAATGCTCTTCTGCTGCTCTGCCGTAAAGCCGCCACCGCTGTATTCGGCAGCAAAGAGCTCGTACAATTCCACCAAATCCTTGCGCTTCGAGGCTGTGAAAAACTCCCGAAACTCCTTGAGGAAGCCTTCTTCGGAAAATTCTTTAAGGGTTTGAGCAGGCAAGGAAAAACTCGCAAGCAGCAGGAGGGAAAAAAAGATGTATCTCAACATAAGCCGTAAAACATAACTCGGTTTAGCGCTAAACGCCCAGTTCAAACGCCAGCCAGGCGCCTTTTTGTGCCTTGCGCAAAAGCTTAAAGCCAACTTTCTGCGTTTCGCTCAGCATGAGCGCTTCGTCTTCGCGCAGAAAGCCCGAAATGAGCAGGCGCCCCGCCGGTTTGAGCAGCGATTTCATTTGCGGAAGCGAAGCCAAAATTACGCTTCTATTGATGTTCGCCAAAATAAAATCGAAGCCGGTTTCGTCCAAAACGGACAAATCTCCCTGCCGGACGCTTATTTTGCCCTCCTCCAGGCCGTTCATTGCGACGTGTTCCAGGGTGTTTTCACAGGCTGCCTCTTCGATGTCTATGGCGTAAATTTCCTCAGCCCCCAGCCTGGCCGAAAGGACAGCCAAAACACCGGTTCCGCAACCATAATCGAAAACGCGGGCGCCTTGCAGCGGCAGTTCCTGCATCAGCTCCACCATCATGTAGGTCGTTTCGTGATGGCCGGTGCCGAAGGCCATCTTGGGCTGGATGACCAGCTCGTGCAAAACCGGCGGCTCAAAAGGGGGGTGAAAGGCGGCGCGGATGCCGCAAAAATCACCTATGCGCACGGGTTGGAAAGAGGCTTCCCAGCGGGCGTTCCAGTTTTCTTTGGGCAGGGGTTGCGCGACGGTCCTCAGCGTCCAGCCCTGTTCGTCCATGCAAGAGCGCAGGGCGGCATCCATGTCTGCTGTTTTGTCCTTTTGGAAGAGGTAGGCCTTCCAGCCCTTTTCATCGGCTTCAAAGGCATAGAAAGGCCATTGGCCCAACAAAGCGAGGCAGGTTTCCCGCTCGCTTTCCGGGCAACTGATTTGATATAGCAGACTCTCCATCCGGTTCAGTTCTTGCCCTGTTTCGAGAGGTAGCGCAGGGTAGAAGGCGCCACGCCGAGGTCTTCGGGCAGGGGGATTTCCGGAAAGGCCACCTTCATCCCCACTTTGATGATGGCGAGGTGGTGAACGGCATGGTCAAAGGCATAGGCCAGTTCTCTGCCGACGGAGGAATCCACCAGCGGGCGACGGTCGTTGGTATCGCTTTCGCTAAAATCGGAAAGGACTTTGAGGTTTTTTTCTTCCTCCAGGCCGGGGAGTTGTTCGCTCAGGCGGCGGAAGAGTGCCGCTGCGAAGGAGGCGCTGGTTTCCACTTCCTTTTCGCGCCGGCGGTCGGCATAATCCACGAGACCATCCTGCCAGCGGCGGAAGAGGATTTCGTAGAAGTTGTAAATATGCCGGAAGTGCTGTCCTATGGAAGAGCCGTTAAAAACATCCAAGGGGCGTACATAGACGTCATCGGGCAGTTGGTCGAGCACTTCGGCCAACTGCAGGAGCATGTGTTCGGTTCCTTGCTTAGAAGTCATGGTTATGGGTTGTTGTGTCTGTGTAGCTCAGGCCTGCATTTCTGGCTGACATCTCAGCTTAAAGGCCTTTAAAGTGTTTAGCAAAAGGCTCACTACGGTCATCAGCCCGACGCCTCCGGGTACGGGTGTGATGTAAGAGCACTTGGGCGCTACGGCCTCAAAGTCCACATCACCGACCAGGCGGTAGCCTCTTTTGGCTGTGGGGTCTTCGACGCGGTTAATGCCCACATCAATGACGACGGCACCCTCTTTGACCATATCGGCTGTAATCATGTGCGGGCGGCCAATGGCTGCCACGAGGATATCGGCCCGGCGGGCCAGCTCCGGCAGGTTTTGGGTGCGGCTGTGAGCCAGCGTTACGGTGCAATTGCCCGGATAGCCCTTGCGCGAAAGCAGCAGACTGAGCGGCGTGCCGACGATGTTGCTGCGGCCGATGATGAGACAGTCTTTGCCTTCGGTGGGGATTTCGTAGCGCTCCAGCATTTGCAAAATGCCGTAGGGCGTAGCCGGCAGATAGCGGGGCATGCCCAGCGCCATGAGGCCCACGTTCATGGGGTGAAAGCCATCTACATCTTTTTCCGGGGCTATGGCCAAAAGCACTTCGTCTTCATCTAAGTGAGCGGGCAGAGGCAACTGCACGATAAAGCCGTCAATATCGGGATTTTCGTTGAGTTCTCTGACAATTTGCATCAATTCTTCCTGAGAAATATCCGCCGGACGACGTATCAGGCTCGATTGGAAGCCCACCTGCTCGCAGGAGCGCACCTTGCTGCGCACGTAGGCCTGGCTGGCAGGGTCTTCGCCGATCAAGACTGCAGCGAGATGGGGTGGGCGACCTCCTTCGGCAGTGATGGCAGAAACTTCGCGGGCAATTTCTTCTTTGATGGTTTTGGAAAGGGCCTTTCCATCGAGGAGTTGATACATGAAAGTATGGATTTTATGTTGGCATTTGCGGGTGCACAGCCTGGAGCCTGCTCTCAGGTGGCAAAGATAAGCTTTTTTAATGGCCTGAATAAAAAAAAGCGCCGACCCTCGGGTCAGCGCTTTGAAGTCCTGACTTGCAGCGGGCTGCAAGTTCGCTGTTCTTGTTACTTGTTGTCGTCTTCGACTTCTTCAAATTCGACATCCGTAACGTCGTCGGTGCCTGTGCTGCCTGCGTCAGAGGCTCCGGCTCCGGCGGCGCCGTTGCCTGCGGCGGCATCGCCCTGGCTTGCCTGGTACATTTCTGCGCTGGCGGCCTGCCATGCGGCATTGAGTTTTTCCATGGCGCTGTCAATGGCGGCCAGGTCTTCGCTCTTATGAGCTTCGCGCAGTTCGTTCAGAGCGCTTTCGATGGCGCTTTTCTTATCTTCAGGCAGTTTTTCGCCGTACTCGTTCAATTGCTTTTCGCTCTGGAAGACGAGCGAATCAGCGGCATTGAGTTTTTCGGCGCGCTCGCGGGCCTTGCGGTCTTCTTCGGCATGAGCGGCAGCTTCGGCCTTCATCTTTTCGATTTCCTCTTTGGTCAGGCCGGTAGAAGCTTCGACGCGTACGGACTGCTCTTTGCCGGTGCCTTTGTCTTTGGCCGTTACCTGCAGGATGCCGTTGGCGTCAATGTCGAAGCTCACTTCGATTTGAGGTACGCCACGCGGAGCAGGCGGGATGCCATCGAGGATGAAGCGGGCCACGGTGCGGTTGTCCTTGGCCATGGGGCGCTCACCCTGCAAGACGTGAATCTCCACAGAGGGCTGGTTGTCTGTAGCCGTAGAATACACTTTCGTTTTGTGTACCGGCACGGTGGTGTTTGCAGGGATGATGACGTCGTACACGCCCCCCATGGTTTCGATACCCATAGACAGAGGCGTAACGTCGAGCAGAATCACATCCTGCACATCACCGCTGAGGATACCGCCCTGAATGGCAGCTCCTATGGCTACCACCTCATCGGGGTTCACGCCTTTGTGCAGTTTCTTGCCGAAGAATTTCTCCACAGCAGCCTGCACGGCGGGAATACGGGTAGAACCACCGACCATGATGATTTCATCCACGTCTTTGGCGGTGATACCGGCATCTTTCAAAGCCTGCTTCACCGGCCCAATGGTGCGCTGAATCAGGGAATCCACCATTTTTTCAAATTGCGCACGCGTAATCTTCCTGACCAGGTGCTTGGGCACGCCGTCCACAGCCGTGATGTAGGGCAGATTGACCTCCGTCTCCGTCGTAGAAGACAGCTCAATCTTGGCCTTTTCGGCGGCTTCTTTGAGGCGTTGCAAAGCCATCGGGTCTTTGCGAAGGTCTATGCCTTCGTCTTTCTTGAACTCATCGGCCAGATAGTCAATGAGTACCTGGTCGAAGTCGTCTCCACCGAGGTGGGTGTCGCCATTGGTGGATTTCACTTCAAAGACACCGCCACCGAGGTCGAGGATGGAGATGTCAAAAGTACCACCACCGAGGTCATATACGGCGACGGTAATCTCCTTGTCTTTTTTATCCAGGCCATAAGCCAGGGCCGCAGCCGTAGGCTCGTTGACGATGCGCTTGACCGTCAGGCCGGCAATTTCACCGGCTTCTTTGGTAGCCTGGCGCTGGGAGTCGTTGAAGTAAGCCGGAACGGTAATCACCGCTTCCTTCACTTCCTGGCCCAGAAAGTCGCTGGCCACTTTCTTCATTTTTTGAAGAATCATGGCAGAAATTTCCTGGGGGGAGTACATACGACCATCTACTTCTACGCGAACGGTATCGTTGGGTCCTTGTACGACTTTATAAGGCACTTTTTTGATTTCGTCTTTCACTTCCGAATAACGACGCCCCATAAAGCGCTTGATGGAGGAAATGGTGCGATGCGAGTTCGTGATGGCCTGACGCTTGGCCGGGTCACCAATTTTGCGCTCACCATTATCGAGGAAAGCCACGACCGAAGGCGTGGTGCGTTTTCCTTCTTCATTGGGAATAACTACAGGCTCGTTGCCCTCCATAACGGCAACGACAGAGTTCGTGGTTCCCAAGTCAATTCCTATGATTTTTCCCATGTCAGTTTATTTTTAGTTTGAGTTGGCTGATTTCACAAGGTGTATAAACACACCTACCCTATTGCAAGGGATGTGCCAAGCGAGCAAAACTGACAAAAAGTCAGGAAATGGGGAGGTTTAAGACAAAACTATGCCATGAAGAGCTAAGACCAGCCGATTTGCATTTTCCGGCCGCCCACGCCCCCAACCCCTAAAAGGGTGGCCAGCCCGCGAAAATGCAAAGGCTAAGTTTTTCGTCCTATTGAAAATTAAGCTCCTGAGTATATTCCCCGTTTTTAAGCAACTCGAGGCTGGTTGCGCTGAGCTGGAGGTTATAGACGGCGCCGCGGGTTATGGAGCTGAAGATGCCCAGGCCATTTTCCACATTGGTGTAGAGCGGGATGTCCTGAGCGCTGGTGATGCCGGTATTGGACTCCGTAATTTTGATGTATTGCTCAATGGCTTCTCCGGCTCCGGTAACGACCATGTCCATGCCTTTGAATTGCCTCAGGGTGTTGGGGTCAGCTTCGAGAGAGGCGGCCAGATAGGTGAAGAAATTGAGTCCTTCTATTTTTACAACGGTGGTGCTGGAATTGTCATCATGAGGTACGCCGAGGGCCATGGGCCAGACCAGGGTTTTGGTTTCCACATCGGGGCTTCCGGCAGTCCACTCATCGTAATGGATGTGCATTTCCACGTCAAAGATACGGGCTTCGGAGCCGCTCGTCCAGCGGAAAGAGCGCTCCTGGTCGTACTTAAAAGTAACCTGCGACATGTCCTGGATGCCGGAGGGTTTAATCTCACCGAGGACGACGGCTTCGGCCGTCACATCGGGCAGGTCTCCCTGGCGCTCAATGGTCAGCAAGAGGGGTTCTTTTCCCGTCAGGGGCAGTTGAGAGGCTTTCAGCTTGTACAGATAGTTGGGCATGTCGGCAAAGGGGCCTTGCTCGCGGGGATAGCCCTCTGCCGTGCCATCTACTCGCTGCAATTCCATTTTCTGACCGGTTTGCTTGTTGGTCAGAAAGACGGTAAGGGCGTCTTCGGGATAGTAGATGGAATCCGGATTCATGGCCACCTCGGCGGCATCGCCGGTGGGGTCTATGAAGACTTTTTCGATGCGCACGTAATAAGCGGTATCCAGGCGGTTGACCATGGCATAGACCACGGGGATGTCCTTCCAGGGAGCTGAGAGAATCAATTCCTCTTTGCACGCATTTTGCGAAAGCAAAAAAGAGAGGGCCAAAAGCGAATAGACGAGTTTTTTCATGCCGCAAAGATAGGTTTCTCCCGCAATTCCCAAATGTCAGGCTGCTGACGGAAGTTTAAGGGACGGGCACCACCAATGGCCCGCCCAGGCCGGCTTCGTTTTGCACATACACCCGCAAGGTTCCGCGGGCATTTGGCGGAAGCTGTACAAAAGCCTCTTCATCCTGCATTTTGACGGGCATTTGGCGGTTGTTGAGCAGCGCTATGGCTATACCGCCTTTCGGCAAATGCAAATGTACTACGGGCCCATCCACCTCCACCAGTTCGACCTCCGGCAGCGCCTGCTTGCTGCCTCCTTTGGGTTTGATTTGATAGACGGAGACCGGCTGCCCCTGATCGTCTTTGCCCTTGTTGGGATTGATGGGGTCGGGCATGGGCTTGCCATCAACGACAAAGCGATAGCGATAGCTGCCCGGGGGCAGGGGGAAGATGAGCTCCCAGACCTTGCCTTTTTTCACCATCAGGCCGCGGGAGGCATCCCAGTTGTTCATGTCGCCCACTACGTGCACCTCTTTGTAGCCCTTGTCTTTCAAGCGGAAAGCCGCCGGTATGTTGCCGGCCTCGCGCAGCAATAAATCCACTCTGCCCTCGGGCGTTTCGAGTTGCACCACGTTGAGCGAGCCGATGTCGCCCACGATGGTGAAGAGCAAATCGCCTTCCGGCAAAATTTCGGCCTTGAGGCCGGGTACAGACTTTACGGACCTGACCCCCGAAATGCCCGTGCCTATCCACGACCATCGCGTGCGCACGCCCTGCAGGGCTATGGGATCAATAGGCTCGAGCGCCAGCGCCTTGTCTTCGGTGGTTTGCCCGGGCTGTTGTTGCTGCTGCTCAGGAGCGGGAGTTTCATTTTCCTGCGGGCTTTGCTCATTCTTACAGGCGAACAGCGTGAAGAAGAGAAGAAGAAAACTTAAGAATCTCATGGTATTTTTTTGAGGATTATAAACACACACACCAAGCAGCCACTTACAAACTGCCACATCAAGGCAGGGTATCCATCAGCTGGAGGTAATTTTCCAGTTTGGCCTGCACATCGGTCTGGTGATAAGTTTCGGTACCTATCCAAATCATCACAGAGAAATCACTAGCGGCCTTAATGCTAAACTCTCCTGTATAAGAAGGGTCCTCTGTGCGAATGGTCAAAATGGCCGTTTGCGGATGGTAGGTCCAGGTTCCCTTAGTAACTGCTTCTTTCCATTTACCGGCAGTGATATGTCCGTCCCGGGTAAACTGATACCAGCGACCTTTGTGCTTCTCGAAATTTTCCTTGCGGTCTTTAAAAGTCAAATAAGCACGCACATACCAGTAGCCTGAAGACAGGGCGTCCAACAACTTCTGCGATTGCTCGCTGATCACGCCACCCTCATAGGGCACGATGCCGATAGGCTCTTCCTGCGGCTGAGCGGCCGGTTTGGAAGAAGCATCTGCCTTGTTTTCGCTTTCAGCCTGAGGCTCGGATTTACAGGCGCCAAGGGCCAGCATGAGCACGAGGGCTACAAAAAAAGAAAAGTCTTTCATATGGAATCGTTTTAGTTTGTTAGTTGTCCTAAAGTCAATATTGCTCCTGCTCGTTGGGGAAGTCCCCTTCCTTCACATCTTTGATGTAGTGCTCTGTAGCCTCTTTGATGGCGTCGTACAACTCCAGATAGCGGCGCAAAAAGCGGGGGTGAAAGTTTTTGGTAATACCCAGCATATCGTGAGTAACCAACACCTGACCGTCCACATCGGGGCCGGCACCTATGCCTATGGTGGGGATGTGCAGCATCTCTGAGACTTCCTTGCCGAGCGCAGCGGGAATCTTCTCTAACACAATGGCAAAGCAACCCAGTTCCTGCAACAGCAGTGCATCCTCTTTGAGCTTCCGAGCTTCGGCCTCTTCCTTGGCGCGCACGGTGTAAGTGCCAAACTTGTAAATGGATTGGGGGGTCAACCCCAAATGCCCCATCACCGGCACGCCGGCAGAGATGATGCGCCTGACGGACTCCTCGATTTCCTTCCCGCCCTCAATTTTCACGGCATGAGCGCCGGATTCCTTCATGATGCGTATGGTCGAGGCCAGGGCCTCCTTGGAATTTCCCTGGTAAGAGCCAAAGGGCAGGTCCACGACCACAAGGGCCCGTTTCACGGCCCGCACCACAGAAGAGGCGTGATAGATCATCTGATCTAAGGTAATGGGCAGGGTCGTCTCATGCCCCGCCATGACATTGGAGGCCGAATCGCCTACCAAAAGCACGTCAATGCCGGCCGCATCCAGAATGCAGGCCATAGAAAAATCGTAGGCCGTAAGCATGGAGATTTTCTCCCCACGCTCCTTCATAGCCTGCAGGATATGGGTGGTAACGCGCTTTACGGGCTTTGTGCTTGCTGACATAATTTGGTTTGCTTTGGTTGTTGTCCGAAGACTGCTTTGGGGGCAAAGATAGGGAAATGTCGGCGCTTTGGGTCTGATGTGGACGCTTCGCGTCTAATGTGGGGCCTGCGGCCCTAATGTGGAACCTGCCTGCTGCCGAGGCACCGGAGTTCGGCCCTGCTCACTCACCAGCAAGCAGGCGCTTCGCGTTCTAATGTGGTTTTACGCTCGCTTCGCATCGCGCTTGTTGGAGATGCCGACGCAACTGACAACCGACAACAGCTACACCGAACTTCCAAAAGCCGGCGTAATTGTTTAAGCTCAATCGGCTCGCTCAATTAGAACACAACTACCTTCCCCATATGCACAGGAATACCCTGGTAATAAAATGCCAGATAATACACGCCCTGCCTTTCAAATTGCAAGACATCGCCGCTGCCTAAGCCTTTCTGCTCGCTCAGCAGGCGACCCCGGACATCCAGTATCTGCACATCAAGGCGACCTGAAACGGCTGCAGGCACCTCTAAGGACACCTGCCCCGAAGTCGGATTGGGGTAATACGACAATTCCTCTGCCCAAGACGTCAACTCATCACTCGACACAATAATCAGCCCATCCTGCGGGCAATCGGCCTCATCAAAACAGCCGTTTTCATCTAAGGTCATTACCCAGATGTTGCCGTCTATAAATCCGCCTGCTACCGTATCCTGTATCACTCCCGAAACTATGAGGCCTTCATCATAGGCATGTTCTATGTCAAAAAAACCAAAATAAGTACCTCCCCCATCGAAAATATTATCCGCCACACCATAGTACTTTTCCCACAAAAGCTCACCCTCTGATGAAACTTTTGCTATCCACGCTTTTTGCCAGGGAGGAGAAGAATAAAAGCCCGCCACCAGCACATCGCCTTCTTCTGTAAAAATAATCTTGCTCACATCTTTCAAGGTAGGAGCCGAATCAAAATGCGTACTCCACAACACATTGCCGGCAGTATCCACCTTGGTCAAAAAAACCACCCAGTGGTTAGTCGTCCAGGGAGCTACCGCAGTATCTACCGGCGTGGCAAAAACTAAATTGCCGTCCGGAGATTTGGCCATCCGGTTGCCGCCAAGATTGACCATCTTATAAACACGCTTGCTCCATTTAGTATTCCCCAGAGAATCCAACATGACCAAATGGGCATACGTATCAACTCCTCCCGGAAGAACGCCATTACAAATCACAGCCAGGTCCCCATTGTCCAGCTCCACCATATTCCCAAAGGTTGACTGCACGTATTGGTCCTGCAAGCCCAACGTCTTGCGCCAAAGCTCATTTCCGTCTTCGTCCGTGCGTACCAGGGTGATATCAAAACAATAATCGCAATCGTAAGCAGGGCCATCTC
>WGBN01000068.1 GCA_015494245.1 Saprospiraceae bacterium
ACATGGGATTCCGCAGCGAGATGGAGGACTCCCGAAAAAGCGTGTTTTTTAAACAACTCTTCCAGCAAATCTGCATCGGCCACATCCCCTTTGACAAAGCTGTAGTTGGGGGCCTCTTCAATCTCTTTGAGGTTTTCCAGATTGCCCGCATAGGTCAGTGCATCGAGGTTGACAAAGCGGTAATCGGGGTATTTCCTGACGAAGTGAATGACTAAATTGGAGCCGATAAAGCCTGCTCCTCCGGTGATTAAGATGCTTTTTTTCATTAGCTTTAACAGTGTTTTTGTGTTTTGAGCTGCTGCTTCAATCTGTCATTTCATCAACGCGCACAGCTTTTCGAAAGTATTCCAGGGTGTATTTGAGGCCTTCGCTGCGTTTTACTTTGGGCTCCCAGCCGAGCAGTTCGCGGGCCAGGCTGATGTCGGGTTGGCGCACTTTGGGGTCGTCTTCCGGCAGGGGTTTGTAAGTGATGTAGGCATTGGGGTTGCCTACCAGCTGCAACACTTCTTCGGCAATTTCGCGTATCGTCACTTCTGCCGGGTTGCCAATGTTGACGGGTAGGTGGTAATCGCTCATCAGCAGGCGGAAGAGGCCATCTATTTCGTCGTCCACATAGCAGAAAGAGCGGGTTTGTGAGCCATCGCCAAAGACGGTGATGCCTTCGCCGCGCAGGGCCTGGGAGAAAAAGGCCGGCAGGGCGCGGCCGTCATTGACTCTCATGCGGGGGCCATAGGTGTTGAAAATGCGCACGATGCGGGTATCCACGCCGTGGTAGTTGTGATAGGCCATGGTGATGGCTTCCATAAATCGCTTGGCTTCATCGTAAACGCCCCGGGGGCCGATGGGATTCACATTGCCCCAGTAGTTTTCCGGCTGCGGGTGCACCAGCGGATCGCCATACACCTCCGAGGTTGAGGCCACGAGAATGCGGGCATTTTTGGCTTTCGCCAAACCGAGCAGGTTGTGCGTGCCCAAAGCGCCTACTTTCAGCGTTTGTATGGGCATTTCCAGGTAGTCAATGGGGCTGGCCGGCGAGGCAAAATGCAGGATGTAATCCAGGTCTCCGGGCACGTGCACAAAAGTACTCACATCGTGCCGGTAAAACGAAAAGCGCTCTAAGGGAAACAGGTGTTCGATGTTTTCCAGCGAGCCCGTCAGCAGATTGTCCATGCCGATGACGCGGAAGCCTTCGGCGATGAGCCGGTCGCAAAGATGAGAGCCGAGAAAGCCGGCTGCTCCGGTTACCAAAGCGGTTTTCATGCGAAGAAGGATTTGATGTGAGCAATGATGTAGTCTTGTATTTCGGGTTTCAGCTCTGTGTGCATGGGCAGGGAGAGTACTTCGCGGGCAAGCTGTTCGGTGATGGGAAAATCGCCTTCGCCGTATCCAAAAGCGCGATAGGCATCCTGCAGGTGTAAGGGGACGGGATAGTAAATGGCTGAGCTGATTCCGGCTTTCGCCAAATGTGCCTGCAGGGCATCTCTTCCCTCGGCTATGCGCAGGGTGTATTGGTGGAATACGTGTGTGGAATAAGGCGCACGCACGGGCGTTTGCACCTGCTCTAAGTCTGCCAGTCCGGCATCGTAGTAGTCGGCAGCTTTTCTGCGGCTTTCGCCAAATGCGTCTAAATGCGGGAGCTTGGCTCCGAGTATGGCGGCCTGCACGGCATCTAAGCGTGAGTTGACGCCAATGAGGTCGTGGTAGTATCTGCGCTTCATGCCGTGATTGACCAACATGCGGAGCTTCTCCGCCAGGGCATCGTCTTGTGTGAAAAGCGCTCCCCCATCGCCATAGGCTCCCAGGTTTTTGGAGGGGAAAAAGGACGTACAGCCAATGGCGCCCAGCGTCCCCAGCTTTTGACGATGGCCGTCGCGAAACAGAAACTCTGCGCCAATGGCCTGTGCATTGTCTTCAACTATGGGTATGTCGTGTTTGCGGGAGATGTCGAGCAGAGCCTGCATTTCTGCCGCCTGCCCAAAGAGATGGACGGGAATGATGCACTTGGTGCGTTCGGTAATGGCGGCTTCCACCTGCTCCGGCTGCAGCGTAAAGGTGTCGGGGTCCACATCCACAAAAACGGGCTTGAGCTTTAGCAGGGCAATAACCTCAGCCGTAGCCACAAAGGTGAAAGGCGTAGTAATGACTTCATCGCCGGGCTGTAAGTCCAGGGCCATCAGTGCTATTTGCAGCGCATCGGTGCCATTGCCGCAGGGAATGACATGTGCTGTATCGAGATAAGCAGCCAACCCTTTTGCAAAGTCTTCAACCACAGGGCCTCCTATGTAGCGACTGCTGCTGAGCACGCCGCCTATGGCAGCGTCTATTTCGGGTTTCAGGCGAAGGTATTGCGTTTGTAAGTCCACCATAGGTAGGGGCAGAGGAAATCCTGGCGTGTCTGTCATTATGCGTGAATTTGCGCGCAAAGATAAGCGTTTTACAAAGCCCGAAAGAGGGAAAATCCGGCCGGGGAAAAACAACTACCTTTGTGGGAAGAATGGTTCATTAAGTTTTGAGGTGACCTTGACTACGCTCAGGGTACCCCCCTCCCGCTTCTTTTTGGAGCCCGGGTAGTCAAAGTGGACTAACTAAAACCCGCGAGAACCCGCACAATCCGCGTCATCCGCGTTCTATCAAGGCCTAAATAGCCAATAGAACGCGGATTTTCGCGGGTGCGGCGGATTTTCGC
>WGBN01000069.1 GCA_015494245.1 Saprospiraceae bacterium
CACTAAACACTAAACGCTAAACACTAAACACTAAACGCTAAACGCTAAACTTTAAACTCTCAACTATAAACAGTAAACCAACAAATCAAAAAGGATAATTCAAACTCAAATTCAAATTCAGGTCTTGTTTCATCAGGGGCCAGTCCCAGCGTTTCCAGTGGGACAGGTCGCGCCAATAAACTTCTTCGAGTTGGCCGTTGCGTTCCACATAAGAGGGGTAGGGATTGCGCAGTTTCAGCCCCAGGTCAAAGCGCAGGATAAAATAGGTAACGTCTATGCGCAGGCCCACGCCACTGCCTACGGCCATGTATCTAAACAGGTTATCGCCGACCTTTTGCTGTTTTTCGTTGTACTTGGGCGTCCACAGCAATTGGGAAAAAATACGGGTGGAATCGTACTTCAGCGTATAGACATTGCCGACATCCAAAAAGAGAGCCCCTTCAAATTTCACGCCGAAGATTTCCAGCAATTCGAAGCGGTATTCGGCATTCATTTCGATTTTTACATCGCCTGTCTGATACAAGAGCAGGGGATTTTTCTCATCGGGATTGAGCGCCAGCGGGTCTATATAGCCTCCCGGCCCGATTTCGCGGGCCAGCCAGGCGCGAATGCTCTGCGGGCCGCCCACATAAAACTGCTTCACATAGGGCACGCTCTGCGAATAGCCGACGGGAAAGGCCAATCCTGCATAAGCACGCAAGGCCACAGCATGTCTCGAATTAAACTGCCGGTGATGCCCTATGGATACTTCAAAGCGCATGTACTGCGAAAAATCAATGGTATCTTTGGGCAGCCTTACGGCAAACCGGCGGTCCGGCCCCTTGCTCAAAGCGTTGTACAAGGCATTGGCGCCCAGCACCTCCAGACCGGAGACCTCCACGCCGGCCTTGAAGAAATACGATTCGCCAAAGCGGTTGGGAAGACTGTTGTAAGCAAAATTGAATTCCTTGAAGAAAAAACCCGTAAACAACTGCTTGTCGAAGCTGCGGCTCAAAAAGGGATTTTTCTGCAAAATCAAAGTGTCGAAATAAAACGTTACGCGCGGGCTGAGATAATTCACACCGAGGTGATTGACCTGCAAATAACGGGTGTTGTTGCGCCTGAAGTCAAAACCAAAGTTGGCATTTAAGGAGCTGATGGTATAGAAGTTGATCTGGCGCAGATAGTTGTAAGAAAAATCCCAGCGCGTATCGGCCTTTTCCTGCAAACCGGCATATAGGGAAGGGCTGTACAAACCCAATCGGTGTCCGGCCTGCCAGATGCCGAAAAAATCCGTAAAGCGCGGGAAATACATATTCACCTGCCCACCTATGTCTATGGCATTGACCGCCTCTTCATTTTCATTCAGCAAGCCCTGCACGCTGAGGTCGGAACCGCCATTGAAACGAATTACCGCATGGGTGGCCTTCTTAAACAAATTGCGATTGCTGAAGGACAAATCTCCCGCCACCCCAAACAGCCGGCGCCCCAGCAATTGGTTGTTGGAAGTATTCAGCTCCAAATCCCCTCCGATTTCAAACTGCTTATTCCGCGTCAGATAAATGCGAAAATCCAGGACATCGCCGGCAAGCGGAGAAGGCTCCTCCTTGATAGAAGCAAAATTGAAAATCCCCAGTTTGTCCAATTGCCTGCGCGTTTTGTCAATCTTGTCCTGATTGTAAAGCTCCCCCTGATGAAAACTCAACACCCCGAGAATCACCTCGGGCCTGATGCCATAGGCGCTATCCCTGCTGATGAAAAACACGCCCGGTTCCAGACTGTCTATGCGATTTTCCAAAGTCTCCGCAGTAGGGTCAAAATCGGGATACACAAAAATACGCCCTACCTTGTAGAGGCGATGATGCTCCCCCTCTGCCGGAGGCAGGATGGAAAGCTTTAAGTCCACCCGCTGATTTGAGCTGTCGGCCTCCAGATTGGAGATGTAGCGACTTTGAAAATAGGCATAGCCCTGGTTGCGCAGATAGCGGGTGATGCGCGAAACCTCCTGCTGATACAAAGCCCCTGCCATAGGCTGGCCGGGCTGCAACAGGGAAGAAGATTCCAAAATCCGCACATGCTTTGTCAGACTACTGTCAACGGCCTCATACCTGACATTTCCAATGAGGTACAAAGGCCCGGGTTTAATTTCATAAACGACTATGGCCTCTCGCCCCTCCTTGTCCGAATAATCTATATGATAAGCTACCTCGGCCTTGAAAAAGCCCTTGCTCTGCAGATAGTATTTCATCGCCTGAGTCGTGCGCTCCACCAATTCCCTGTCGAGCAAAGCCGGCTTTTCGCCAAATTGCTTCATCTCCCAGGAGCGCAGGCGCCTGGTAAACTTGCTGCTCTCTGCCGTATCCTGCAGCTTGTAGTAAAACCATTCCTTGGGTATCCACAAAAAGTTTTCGTTGGGCTTGAGCTTGTAGAGGCTGTACAACTCCTGCTTTAACATCCGGCGGGTGCGGAACGACACATCGCCCTCAAATTCCATTTTGTTCTTCACCAAAAAAGCCTCGTCTTGCTTCAGAAAGCGCTTGGCACTGCAGCCGATAGAACCCCAGGAAAAAACAAAAACAATAAATATTGAAAATAAAACGGCTGCAGACTTACTCTTCCAAAGAGAAAAGCCCGCATCTTTGTCAGTTGAGAGGATTTTGTGAAATGCTGCTCGCACAGTTTAATTTTAAGATACATGAATATTTCCAAGGCGCAAATTAAGCATCTTCGCTCCTTAAAACTCAAAAAGTTTCGGGAAAAGTACGGAGAATTCGTCATTGAGGGCGATAAATTGCTGCGGGAAGCCTTAAACGAGCAAGCCAGAGCCATCAGGAGCATCTATGCCCTGCCCTCCTGGTTGGAAGATTTGCCCGAAAAACTGCTGGCAGAAACCCGGGCTTCCATCTACTCCGTCAGCCAGGCAGAGCTGGAACGCATCTCCTCGCTAAGCACACCCAATAAGGCCCTGGCCATCCTGCAAATACCTCCTGCCGGGCCCTTTGTACCCCCTGCCGAAGGTTGGTCTTTTTACTTAGACGGCCTGCGCGACCCTGGCAATGTGGGTACCATCTGGCGCATAGCCGACTGGTTTGGCTTTCGCCAAATGATCGTTTCGCCCGATACCGCAGACCTCTACAATCCCAAAGTCATTCAGGCCAGCATGGGCGCCTTCCTGCGCATTCCGGCAGTTACCGCCTCCCACGAAGAACTCGCCACCTTAAAACACCCCCTCTGGGGGGCCGACATGGAAGGCCTGCCTTACGACAGCCCACAAGAGGCCGAAGCCTGGGCTCCGCCCCCCTCAGGCCTGCTGGTCATCGGCTCCGAAGCCCGTGGACTCTCCCCCGCCATTCGCTCCTTGCTGAGCGGCCGCGTCAGCATCCCCAAGGCTCCCCACAGCCGCGCAGAATCCCTGAATGCCTCAGTTGCAGCAGGCATTCTGGCAGGAAAAATTGCAAGCTACACACAAGCAAAATAAAATTCTACAAAATGCACCTCATCCAACAGCTCGACCAGACCCTCTTCCAGCTCATCAACGGCCACTGGCACAATGCCGTCGCCGATGCTGTGCTCCCCCTCTTCCGGGAAAAAACTTTTTGGATTCCGGCCTATCTGATTTTTGCCATCTGGCTGGTCTGGAAATACCGCTTGCAGGCCTTGTGGATACTCTTGGCATTGGTGGCCACCGTAGCCCTCAGCGACACCATCAGCCACCGCCTCATCAAGCAGAGCGTGAAGCGGGAGCGGCCTTGCCGGAATCCCGACTTGCAGGTGCGGCAGCTGGCTTACTGCGGCGGGGGCTACAGTTTTACCTCCAACCACGCGGCAAACCATTTTGCCCTCGCGATGTTTATTTTGGGGCTGTGGGGAGCTCGCGCGCGCTTCTGGCGCTGGCTGCTTCCTCTCTGGGCCGCTTCCATCGCTTATGCTCAGGTCTATGTGGGCGTACACTACCCGCTGGATGTGCTGGCCGGCTCCCTGCTGGGAATGCTCATAGGCTACCCCATCGGGAAATGGACGCGACGACGGCTCAGATTCGACCTTACTGAAACAGCATAAAAACAGGCCACGCTCAAGGCCGGCAGCTAATAAGCAGCAACATGAACCTTCTCTACTACCTCGCACTCTTCATCTGCGTCTTGCTCGGCGGGCTGCCCGTCTTGTACGGACGCCGCGTAGAAGGCAAGTGGCTGCATTACGCCCTCTCCTTCAGCGGAGCATACATTTTGAGCATCACGGTGCTGCATTTGATGCCTATGGTTTTTGGCTTTCGCCAAATGGAGACCGGTCTGTACGTACTCCTCGGTTTTCTGATTCAATTGCTGTTGGAGCAGTTTTCGGGCGGCATAGAACACGGGCACATGCACACCCATGAGCACAACCATAAGGGCTTCTTTCTGACGCTGCTGCTCGGGCTGAGCTTGCATGCCTTCATCGAAGGGCTTCCGCTGGCCAGTTGGACAGAGCTGCACCACCACCTCGTCGAACACCGCGACAGCACGCCCCTCTGGTTTCTCGTCGGACTCATCCTGCACAAGGCGCCTGCTGCCTTTGCGCTCATGGTGGTATTTCGCGAAAGCGGCCTGAGACGCAACATCAGCCTGGCTGCTCTGCTCTTTTTTGCCCTCATGTCTCCCCTCGGGGTCGCAGCGGGGCAATGGGTAGCGCTTAAAAGCCAGTGGCAAATGCCCGTGCTCGCCATCGTCGTGGGCTCCTTTTTGCACATTTCCACCACCATCCTCTTTGAAACCGATAGCGGCGGGCACCAGCTTTCTCTCAAAAAAATTGCGGCCATTTTGCTCGGCCTCGGCATGGGTGCCCTCTCCCTCGCTGCCCACTGACAGGCTCCAACCGGCAAAAAAAAATTGCCTTTTTTTCAGCATGTTGCCTCAAATTGCCTATCTTTGGCATGTAAACTCTCAGGCAAAACCGATTTTCTCTCCCCCGCACAGCATTGCGCATAGCCTTGCTGCATGCATGTAACCACGGGAAACACAGGAGCCTTAACGCCTCTTGAATCACTTCACGACAAAGTAAAAAACGAACCAACATTTGCCGAAAGGCAAATAAACAAGAACCTCATTTTTGAGTGTAAAACGCTTTTGCCATGCATCTTTCGACCCTTATAGCACGCGCAGCCGGAATGTTTTTGCCCCTCCTGCTGCTACCCCTTTTCAGCCAGGCACAAACCAAAGTGAAGGGGCTCATCACCGATGCCGAAAGCGGCGAGCCCCTCATCGGCGCCAGCGTAATTGTCAAAGACTCCGGCGAAGGGACGGTTACGGATTTTGACGGCAACTTTGAGCTCAACATCAAAACGCCCCTGCCGGTTACACTGCAAATCTCCTACATCGGCTTCCAACCTACAGAAATCGCCCTCACCGCAGAAACCGCTGCCAAACCCCTCAAAATCGCCCTCACCGGCGATGCCGTAACCATAGAAACCGTGGAAATCCTCGGCCAGCGCATCTCCGAAAAACAAAAAGCAGGACCACTGACAGTAGAATCCATGGACGCCCTCGCCATACGCGAGACGCCGGCAGAGAACTTCTACGATGGCTTGGGCAACCTCAAAGGCGTGGACATCACCGCCGCCAGCCTCGGCTTTAAAATCATCAACACGCGGGGCTTCAACAGCACCAGCCCCGTGCGCTCTCTGCAAATCATTGACGGCGTGGACAACCAGGCGCCGGGCCTCAACTTCTCGCTCGGCAACTTCCTCGGCTCACCGGAACTCGACGTGGTGCGGGTGGACCTCATCCAGGGCGCCAGCTCGGCCTTCTACGGGCCCAATGCTTTCAACGGCGTCATCAGCATGGAGACGAAAAACCCCTTTATCCACCGCGGTATCTCGGTAAGCCTGAAAACCGGCGAACGCAATCTGCTCGAAGGCGCCCTGCGCTTCGCCGACCATTTTACCAACAAAGACGGCCTGCCCTTCATGGCCTTTAAACTGAACTTCTCCTACCTCCAGGCCTACGACTGGGTAGCCGACAATTACACCCCCGTCTATGGCACCCGCACAGACGAAAGCAATCCCGGAGGCTACGATGCCGTCAACATCTACGGAGATGAGTACTCCCGTTATTTTGACCTGAGCAATGTCTCGCCCTGGAGCGACTTCGCAGGCCTGGGGCAATGGCATCGCAACGGCTATCGCGAAGTGGATCTGGTGGATTACAACACCCAAAACTACAAGGCCAACCTGGCCCTGCACTTCCGCACAGCACCGGACAAAGCCGAAGAATCCCCCGAACTCATCCTCGCCAGCAGCTTTGGCTCGGGTACCACAGTCTATCAGGGCGACAACCGCTTCAGCCTGCGAGACATTCTCTTTTTCCAGCACCGCCTGGAATTTCGCAAAAAAGACAAGTTCTTCCTGCGCGCTTACATGACTCAAGACGATGCGGGAAAATCCTTTGACCCCTACTTCACCGCTTTGAAATTGCAGGAAGCCGCCAAAGACAATGTCCAATGGCAAGTTGATTACGTCAACTTCTGGCGCCTGAACGTCAAGCCCGAAATGATCGAGTTGGGCTATCCCGAACTGGAATTCCTGCTCGATGAAAACGGCAACATCGTCTATGACGACAATGGCCTGCCCGTGCTGGTCTTCGACAACGAAGCTGCCGACCAGTGGCTGGTGGACTATGCCGATTCGCTGGCTGCCTGGCACGCCCAGGCTGCTGCCGTCGCCAATCAGGGTGGCAACGGCTACCAGGCCTTTATCGAACCCGGCACTCAGCGCTTCGAGGAAACTTTTAACGACATCACCTCCAGAAAATCCAACAGCGAAGAGGGCGGCACCCGCTTTTACGACAAATCCGCTCTGTATCACCTGCACGGAGAGTACAAATTCACCCCCGGCTTCACGGACGAATGGGTGGTCGGCGCCAACGCACGGCTCTATACACCCATCTCCGACGGCACCATCTTCTACGATACGGCAGGCATTCGCATCACCAATTTCGAATACGGAGTTTATACCGGCATCCAAAAAAAGGCTTTAGACAACCGCCTCATCTTTAATGCCGCAGCCCGCTTAGACAAGAACCAAAACTTCAACTACCTCTTCTCGCCGGCGGCATCGGTAGTCTTTAAACCCAGGCCCAACAACTACCTGCGCGTATCTTTCTCCTCGGCCATACGCAACCCCACACTGACCGACCAATACCTCTACCTCAATGTAGGCCCCGCCATACTCTCCGGAAACCTGCACGGCGTGGATAGCCTCATCGAAGTGGAGTCCTTCCTCGATTACCTCGGCTCTCAAGTGCGGGATACCTTGCAATACTTTAGCCTTGAGGGCGTGCGCCCCGAAAAGGTAAAAACCATAGAGGCAGGCTATCGCACTACGCTCTGGAACAGCCTCTACATAGACATGGGCTACTACTTCAATTTCTACCGCGACTTCATCGGCTATCGCATAGGCGTTGACAGCGATTTTGATGATTTTGGCTTCCCGATAGGCACCACGGTCTATCGCTATAGCGCCAATTCTTCCAATAAGGTAACCACTCAGGGATTCTCTATCGGTCTGAATTATTACTTCGCAGATTACTTTGCCCTCAATGGCAATTACTCCTGGAACAAACTCAACAAATCTTTTCCGGACGACCCCATCATCCCCGCATTCAACACTCCGGAGCACAAGTTCAACATAGGCCTGTCCGGCCGCAACATGAACATTCGCTTTGGCAGCAGGACGCTGCGGCATGTGGGCTTCAACATCAACTACAAGTGGGTGCAGGGCTTTTTGTTTGAAGGCTCGCCCCAGTTTACCGGCTTCATCCCGACTTACTATCTCGTGGATGCTCAGATCAACCTGCACGTCAAGAAACTGCACACCACTTTTAAAGTGGGCGCTTCCAATCTGCTGAACAACCTTCACTACGAAACTTATGGCGGGCCCAACATCGGTCGCCTGGCCTATTTCACCATTTTGTACGAATACAAAAAACTGTAGGAGATGGCGATGCAGCAGGGCAAATGCGCTGTGCTGCATCCGGTCTCCGGACATCGAAAAAACGCTATCTTTACCCAATCAGGCATAGATGCGTTCCTGTGTAAAATCTAATCTGTTCACAAAAATTTTTACTTTCATGAAGCAGTTTAACTCTTTTTTACTGACCCTTTTCATCGTGCTTGGCACAAGCGCCTTGCTGCAAGCACAGCAGCGCTACATTGATGAAATTTTCACCGATGTGGATGTTACCTACGACGTAACCTATGGCGTCAATGCCACAGTATTGTATCTCAGCGTATTCGGCGAGGCCGTCCCGGAAGAGCTGAAAATGGATGTTTATGAACCTGCCAACGACGATTTGGAAGAACGCCCGCTCATCATTTTGGCACATACCGGCAACTTCCTGCCTCAGCCCGATTTTTGCCAGGTCATCGGTCGCCGCGATGAGGAATTCATCGTAGATATGGCCATGCGTCTGGCACGTATGGGCTACGTAGTAGCTGTCATAGACTATCGCTACGGCTGGAATCCCCTGGCACAGACACAGGAAGAGCGCGTATATACCCTGATCAATGCTGCCTATCGCGGCATTCAGGATTTGCGCACCTGCATTCGTTACTTCAAAAAAGATGCTGCCGAAAACGGCAACACCTATGGCGTGGATGTCAACAGAATCACAGCCATGGGAGATGGTACAGGCGGATACATCACCCTGGCCGCAGCCTCTTTGGACGACTATCTCGAAATCGTACTCCCCAAATTCACCATTGATGTGGGTGGCATTCCCGTACCTATGGTTATCGAGTCTATCAATGGCGACATTTACGGCACCTCCGTAGGTATTGCTCCTGCCGGCACGCCCTATCCCGAAGGCGATACGCTTTGCTACCCCAACCACGTGGGCTATGACTCCGACTTCCAGCTCTCCGTAAACTTCGGAGGGGCTCTCGGAGATACCTCCTGGATCGATGACAACACCGTGCCTACCATCTCCTTCCAAAATCCCTACGATCCCTTTGCACCCTATATGGAAGACATTCTGGTCGTACCTACCACAGGCGACCTGATTGTAGAAGTACAGGGCGCTTATACCGTACAAGCCAAAATGGCTGAATTGGGCCTCAACGACGTCTTCGCTTCGGAAACCTGGATAGACGACTACTCCGCACAGGCCAACACCCGCAACGACGGTTTTGACGGCCTCTTCCCCCTGCCCTATGGCCCTGAGCTCAATGCCTTAGGCGATACCGTCATCGTAGCTTCTCCCTGGCACTGGTGGAATCCCGCCGACTGGGTAGGCCAATATTGCGCTTTACTCATGCCCCCGGACGATCCCGACCTGGCGACTTACTCGGCTCTCGGCGACCCCAGCATGACGCCCGAACGCGGCCAGGCCTATACCGACACGCTGATCGCTTACTTCGCTCCCCGCGCCTGCCTCGCGCTCGACCTGGGCTGCGATCTCAGCGATTACATCATCACCGACACCAAAGGCGATTTCCTCCAAAAAGACGCGGTAGGACTGAACA
>WGBN01000070.1 GCA_015494245.1 Saprospiraceae bacterium
CAGACATTTCTTTGCCATGGGCACCGTAATAGATATAGGTTTTGTTGAGCTCCTCGTTGAGGCGGAGTATCTCGTCGTCATAGGGCGTGGGGATATAGACGACTTTGGCATTGGGGTCAATGTTGAAGTAGAGGCCATCGGCCAGCTCGGCGCCTTTTTTCCAAAGGGTACGCACGCCTTCTTCATGCTCGCCACAAAAGATGGTGTTGATTTGAATGCCGCGGCTGATGGCCGTTTTACAGCTTTCGCGAAAATCTCTGGGTCCCTGGTCAAAGGGCTCGTTGCCGGCTATGATGATGAGCTTGAGGTCGTCTGTATTTTCGCTCCACTCGAGTTGAGCAGTGGCGTTGCCGATGACCCAGCCGCAGTATTCTTCGCCGCCATTGGTGGTCAGGGAAAAGAGTTTTTCGGAGATGAGATCGAGGTCTGTAGTCAGGGGTGCGACCTGGCGGATGTAGCCCTCTCTTGAGTTCAGGCCGTCGTTGCCGTATTCATACAGGGCAATTTCAATATCGGGACTTTGGCCGTCTTTTTTGGTCAGTGCCAGTTCGTTGACCATCTTCCAGAGCTGGGATTTGGCCTGCTCGATGAGGCCGTCCATGCTGTTGGAAGTGTCTAACAGCAGGGCTATCTGAACCTTGGGTTTGTCATCGTCTTTTGGAGTCGGGTTCTGTAAAGCGTTGGTCGGAGAGAGAAGGAGAATGGACAAGAGGAAAAAAAGAGATCGAAACATGGGGTGTGTGGTTTTGAGGTTATGAAAACGATGTGCTGCCATAGAACGCGGAGCCATTCAAGACTTTCATTGGCCCCTTATAGTAGATGAACGCCGAGAGCATTCCGGTGTGTATGCAAGGAATTTATTTTCGCCTGTCCGCTAATAGAACGCGGATTTTCGCGGGTGCGGCGGATTTTCGCGGATTTAAGCCGGTTCAACTTGATAGCCTGTTTTCCAAAGGAAACAGGTGGCCAAAAACTAATGAACTATTGCTGTCGGCAAATGCGAAAAAAGTGCGTACTTTTGCCTCCTCAAAAAAACAGACAGCATCCTATGGCACTAACCGCCGGCATCGTAGGCCTTCCCAATGTGGGCAAATCCACGCTCTTCAACGCTCTGACCGCAGCCAAAGCTCTGGCTGCCAATTACCCCTTCGCCACCAAAGACCCCAATCTCGGAGTCATCACCGTACCCGACCCGAGGTTGGACAAACTGGCCGAGATCGTCAAACCGCAGCGGGTGCAGCCCACCACCATTGAAATCGTGGACATCGCCGGCCTCATCAAAGGTGCCAGCAAGGGCGAGGGCCTGGGCAACCAATTCCTCGCCAACATACGCGAAGTGGATGCCATCATCCACGTCGTGCGCTGCTTCGACGACGACCAGGTCGTACACGTGGACGGAAGCATAGACCCCGTGCGCGACAAGGAAATCATTGACACGGAGCTGCTCCTCAAAGACCTGGAAACCATAGAAAAGCGCCTCGAAAAACTCAAAAAGCAGGCCAAAAGCGCAAAAAAAGAAGACCTGCGCAAGGTAGAAGTGGCAGAGGCCATCAAAGCCTGGCTCGAAAGCATGAAACCGGCCCGAAGCATAGAATTAGAAGAAGACGGCCAGGCGCTGCTCAAAGAGATGTTCCTGCTCACCTCCAAACCCGTGCTCTATGTCTGCAATGTTGATGAGAACAGCCTCGAGCGGGGAAATGAGTACACCCAACGTTTGGCGAAAGCCATAGAAAACGAAAATGCAGAAATGATCCTCGTCTCGGCAGACATCGAATCCGAAATTGCCCTGCTCGAAGAGCCCGAAGAAAAGGAAATGTTCCTCAGCGAACTGGGCGTGGACGAGCCCGGCGTGGCCAAACTCATACGTGCCACTTATGCCCTGCTCAACCTCATCACCTACTTCACCGCCGGCGAAAAAGAGGTGCGCGCCTGGACCATCCACAAAGGCTGGACGGCGCCCCGCGCTGCCGGCGTCATTCACACCGATTTCGAAAAGGGATTTATCCGCGCTGAAGTCATCAAATACGAAGACTTCATCCGCTATGGCTCGGAACAGGCCGTCAAAGAAGCCGGCAAAATGTCGGTCGAAGGAAAGGACTACGTGGTGGAAGACGGAGACATCATGCACTTCAGGTTCAATGTATAGCGATGAAACGCAAAAAATTTCTCCAGATTCTCGCCCTCTCTACCCTCTCTCTGCCCGCCCTCATCCGCTTCTTTGGCGGAAACCCCAGGGCTCAAAAAAAATCACATAACACCAACAGCACCCTCGCCCCATCCTCCCGCGACAGCTTCCGCTGGACGATGACCACCACCTGGCCTCCGGGCTTCCCCGTCCTGGGCGAAAGCTGCGAGCTCTTTGCCGACTGGGTGCGCCAAATGTCGGGCGGACGCCTCGACATCCGCGTATATGGCGGGGGTGAGCTGGTGCCTCCGCTCGAGGCTTTCGATGCCGTGCGCTCGGGAGCAGCCGATATGGGCAGTGCAGCACCCTACTACTGGGCCGGCAAGCTGCCGGCAGCCCAATTCATCGCCTCCATCCCCTTTGGCATGACCGCACAGGAAGTCAACGCCTGGCTGCTCAGCGGTGGCGGCTGGGAGCTGTGGCAGGAACTGTATGCCGACTTCAACCTCTACCCCCTCCCCGCCGGCAATACGGCCGTGCAAATGGGCGGCTGGTTCAACAAAAAAATCGAAACCATCGCCGACCTCCAAAACCTCAAAATGCGCATCCCGGGCCTCGGAGGCAAAGTCCTGGAACGCGTGGGCGGCGCCCCCGTACTACTCGCCGGCAGCGAAATTTACATGGGCCTGGAGCGCGGCGTCATTGACGCCACAGAATGGATCGGCCCCTACCACGACTACCTCATGGGCTTCCACGAAATCGCCAAATACTACTACCACCCGGGCTGGCACGAACCCGGCTCCGTGCTCGAAATGTTCATCAACCGCGACCGCTTCCTCGAACTGCCCGAAGACCTCCAGACCATCGTCCAAACCGCCGCCCTGCGCGTCAACCACTGGGTGCTCTCCGAGTTCGAAGCCAAAAATGCCGAATACCTCCAAAAAATCCGAACGGAAACCCAAGTCCAAATCCTCCCCTTCCCACAACAAGTCCTCGACAAACTCCGCCAGGCCAGCCGCGAAGTCATCAGAGAAATCGCCAACCAAGACCCCGCCGCCAAACGCGTATTGGACCACTATACGGCTTTCGCCAAAACCATCAAGCCCTGGAGTGAATTGGGTGTTTTTGGTTGACCGTGGGGGCAGGCCTATGTGTCTGCCTTGTTTAGCGTTTAGTGTTGAGCGTTTAGCGTGTATCGTGTATCGTGTATCGTTGGTTTAATGTTTAGCATTTTTACGTAACGAACGTGACGAACGTGACGAACGTAACAAACGTGACGAACGTAACAATCGTAACAAAGCCATACCTGAACAC
>WGBN01000071.1 GCA_015494245.1 Saprospiraceae bacterium
CAGGAAGAGGGAAATGCCGGGGTGACGGAGGTGGTGTTGTAGTTGGTCGGGCTTTAGCCTGACTCAAGTTTAGCGGGCTTTAGCCCGCTATCCGGTAAAAAGAGCAGGCCCGCCGGGCCTGCTCTTTTTTATTTAGTGCATCACCACCACCCTTTCGCTATAGAGGTTTTCTCCATCGCGTATGAGCAGCATATACAGACCTTCAGCGAGGGCTGAGGTGTTGATGTCTTGCTGTGAGCCTGCGGGAAGTTCTGTTTCCCGTACGGAAATGCCGCGGCTGTCGTAGAGCGTAGCGTGGAAGTCTTTGCCGGCCTGGGAGTTGAGGTGCAGCTGCCCGGATACCGGATTGGGGAATACCGAGATGCCAAGGCTTTTGAAGGCTTCGGCACTGGATTCAATGATGACCTGCAACTCTTCCGAGCTGGCAGTACAACCTGCTGCATTGGTGATTTCGAGGGAGTAGTTTCCGCTTTCTGTGGGGAGATAGGTAGAAGTCGTGGCATCTGCAATGGGTTGGCCGTTTAGATACCACTGATAGGAGGCTGCCTCGACAGAAGCGTTGAGGGCGGTTCCGTCAAAGGAAATTTCCGGAGCAGAGACGGTTGCGATTTGGATATCAATGGGAGGTTCTGCCACTTCAATGGATTCGTCCAATTCCAGCACGAAGAGTCCGTAGGTGATATCGGAGCCAATGATCAGGCCGGAGGGGAAGAAGGGATAAACGCCCCAGCATCCTTCATAGCCGTTGTAGTTGGTGTTGTCGGGATAAGTGTCGTACCAGGCGACTTGCTGAACATTTTCGGGGTCGCTAAAATCAAAGACCTGCACGCCATCGTGATAGTACGAAGCAATGATGAGGTTGCCCCGGATGAAGGGATTGTGTGGTATGCTGGCCGTTTGGTCGGGAGCGAGCAAGGCAGATCGGAATACATCTGTTACCGTCATGTCGCTGAGGTCGCTGACATCCACCAGTTTGAGGCCGCGGTCGTGGGTTTCATCAGCCATGACCAGGTAGTGGCCATCGGCAGAGAGCCAGGAGGCGTGGTTATAGCCCGATTCGGGGTATTGGGTGAGCGAGCCGAGCAATATGTCTATTTGCGGGTTACTGACATCGTGTACATAGAGGCCGTTGTTTCCGTGGGAGCCATAGACCGTGTCGTGGCGCACGAAGACATCGTGTGCATAGCCGCCGGCCCAGCTGAGGTTGTTGAGCAGTTGCGGGTTGGCGGGGTCTTGGGTGAGGTCGAAGATGAGGTCGCCGCTATTTGCGCCCACCACGTGCAGCCGGCCGCTGTTGACGTCTATGTAAATGTTGTGTGCACTGCTGAAGTATTCATCCGTTTGCAGCACTTTGGTTACGGAGTTGGGCAGGTCGGAGAGGTCGAAGACCATGAGGCCTTCGCTGCAGCCGTCACAGACGGAGTATGCGTATTGGCGGTAGGTTTTTATATCGCGCCAGATAACCCAGTCGCCGCCTTCGATGGCGTCCACTTCTGTGGGGTTGGTGGGGTCTTCGAGGTCTATGAAGTGTACGGCGATGGAGGAGCCGAGCAGGGCATATTCACGGCCGCTGCAATCGGTATAGCCCCAGATGTCGTTGTAGTTGAGGCTGGGGTCGCGCCAGGTTCCCAGCTTGGTCATGTTCATAGAGGAAGGCTGTTGAGCTGTGAGCCTTTCGGCAAATGCTGTAAGCAGGAAGAGCAGTATGAGCGCAATGCTTTTTTGTTGCATGGTTTTGAAGTTTTTACGTCTTAGTTAGGATGATTTTAGAGCATGTTGGGGTATTCCCAATATGCTCTAAGCGGGCATGAGCGTCATGCGGGCAGTCAAATGTAGGAGGTTTTTTTTAATAGAGGTTTTCTTTCACGGTTTAAATGCGTCAATTTGTCGGTGAATATACTCAAAGCAAAGTGGTTTGGGCCTTGCAAAGCTTCAGACTTTTGGATCAGCTACCCAAATGCTTAGGGGTTATTTGCTTTTGTCGAGCCATCTCCAAATGGAGTCGGGAAGTTCTCCTGATCTGGCTTCCACATAATCGCGATAGGAGCAGGGGATAAGCCGGTGGCGTTCTTCGGCTTGTTGGGCGTGCAGGGGCATTTGGAGCCACCACCGCCCCGATTTTTCACTTTTCCAGAAAGACAATTGGAGGTTTTCCTGGGGCAGAGGCACGATGTACTCGGTCATTTGCGAGGTGGAATAGGGATAATCTTTGACGCGGCGGTTGACGCCTTCGATAAAATACCAGATGATTTGTGCGGCCAGTTGCGCTGTTTGGTTGGCGCGGTCTAAGGGCGGGTTTAAGCCGAAGAGCGAGAAAGCGGTGAGTTTATCGCTCATGCCGGCATAGCGGGCGAGTTGGCAGGCTTCTTCGGCATAGAGGCCGTTGGGGGTGGCGCATTTTACTCCGGGTGCCTCGCTCATCTTGAGGGCGGAGAGATGGAATGCCAGCAAGTCTGCATCGCGCAAGAGAGGCTCTGCCAGGGTGATGTCTTCGCGTATAGCTCCGAGTCGCATGACATCAAAGTCCTGTTTTTCCAGCCATTCGAATTGCTGAGCGGAGAGGAAGTGCCCCTGGATGCCGAGCAGGCTGAGGTGAAAGAGTTTTTCGGCCGGCAGTTGCCCGATGTCTTCGAGATACCCCTTTTTGCCGGTGCGGGGGTCTTTTTCGAGCAGGGCCATGCGCTCGTCTATGAGAGCGAGTTTGAGCGAGCGCAACAGTTGCAACTCGGCCATAAAGAGGGCGCGCAGGCGTTCGGGTTCTTTGCCGATGAGGATGGGGAGCACCTTTCCCTGCAGTAATTCTTTGAGCAATGGGATGACAAAGGAGTCGTTTTCCCGCCGCAGATTTCCCAGGTCTGCTATCCGGCATTTTCCGAAAGGAAAGCTCAAAAGATACAATTCGCTGCGAATGAGGTTGGCGGCTTTATCGTCAAAGCCTATGAGGGCTATACTGCCTTTCGGCAAATCGGGAAAGCTGTTTTCCTCGTGTAGCGCCACACTGCTTCCGAAATGCCCTTCCCCTGCATTTCGAGCCTGATCAACGAGCATTTGCTGCACCGGAGTCAACCAATTTTTTAAAAGCATAAACCAAAGCCTTTTTGTGACGGCGCAAGTTAAAAAATACGGCTCGTATATTCAGCCTTTTCGGGCTGCTTTTCAGACGACGATTTAGCTTGCGCTTAGCGGCCAATCCGGCAAGCTGAGCGCGGGCGGCAGAGTGCGCCGGCCGGTCGAAGCAAAACCCCATTGTAAGCAGTATGCGCATTTGCCGAAAGGCTTGTCTTGAGCATTTGCCGAAAGGCGCTGCCTTGAGCATTTGCCGAAAGGCGCTGCCTTGAGCAGTAGGCTGAGCGCGGGTGGCCAAGGGCGTAAGCTAGTCGAAGCATTTGCCGAAAGGCG
>WGBN01000072.1 GCA_015494245.1 Saprospiraceae bacterium
CAAAAAAAATCTAAAAAAATAGTCGAATAGCTAAAACTTTAGTTACCTTTGCGGCGTTAGACACTCAAAACGGGGCTCGCAAGCCCCTCAAAATCGCAAGATCATGAAGAAAAAACTGCTCACTAAAGCTGAGGAAGAAATCATGCAAATCATCTGGGAAATGGGCGAATGCAGCACCGGAGATGTGCTTCAAAAGCTCGAAGAACAAAGCGGGAAACGCCCTGCTCACAGCACCGTCTCTACCATGCTGGGCATACTCGTGCGCAAGCAAATACTCGACTTTCGAAAGGTCGGAAACTCGCGGCTCTACACCCCCAAATTGAAGCGCGATGACTACCTCAGGCAAACCTTCCAACACCTCTCCGATACCTACTTTGGGAACTCCATCAACCGCCTCGTATCCTTCCTCGTGAAGAGTAAACCGCTGGACGAAAAGACCCGCCAAAAATTGATCCGACTGCTCGAAGAAGAATGACGTACCCCTTCCCCGAGACAAGCACCGCAATCACAGTATCAAACAAATAAATCATGCTTACTCAATGCCTTTACACACCTGTTTTTTGGCTGTCGGCCATACTCATCTACAAGCTGTTTCTAAGACGTGAAACCCACTGGCAGCTCAACCGCTTCTACCTCCTGGGCGCCCTGATGCTGGGAACGGTACTGCCCTGGATAGAAATACAACAAGCCATACCCGGAGATGTTTTCCTGCCGGAAATAACCATAGATGGCATCGAAAAACTTACCCAATGGACGCGCACAGGAGGTGGGGCAGCAGGTTCTCGAACCCAGCCATGGCTGCTCATTTACCTCTCCGGACTCCTCTTCTTCCTGCTGCGCACACTCTTTGGTCTGTACCAAATTTACCGTCTCATTCAGCATTCGGAGAAACAGGCCTGGCAGGGCTTCACCCTGGTCATCGGCAAAGCCGTGCAGCAACCCTTTTCCTTCCTCTACTGGATTTTTCTGCCGGCGAACATCGCACACTCCTCCCTGCAAAGAACCTGGATATTGCGTCACGAAGAAGAACATCTGCGCCAAAAACACAGCTATGATCTGCTCTTCATCGAGCTGCTGAACATCGCATTTTGGCCTTTCTCCCCCCTGTTGATGTGGTACAAGCAACTGCTCTCCGAATTGCACGAATACCAGGCCGATGAGGCCGTACTGCGCATTGCAGACAAAAAAGAATACGGCCTTATGTTGCTGCAAAACTGCAAGGCTGCTAAAGCCATACCTCTTACACAAGCCTTTTTCTCTAACCTTCAAAAACGTTTTGTTATGATGTCAAAACCAAAATCCCGCAAAAGCGCTTTGCTCAAGTATGCCATTGCGCTACCCTTCCTCATCGGACTGTTCTTCTTTGCCAACATCTCCATCAGCTATGCTCAACAGCAAAGTCAAAAGATTTTCAAAATCGTAGATGAAATGCCCAGATTCCCGGGCTGCGAAGACGCACAAGACAAAAAAGAACGCGAGAATTGCGCATTCGACAAAATGCTGAAATTTATCTACACCAACATCAAATACCCGGAATCGGCCCGCAAAGCCGGCCTCCAGGGCACAGTCGTTGTGTCCTTCGTCGTCGAAAAAGACGGCAGCATCAGCAATCTCAAAGTCGTGCGCTCCATTTCTCCGGATTGCGATGAAGAAGTCCTGCGCGTGATAAAAATGATGCCCAACTGGATACCAGGAAAACAGGATGGAGAACCCGTAAGGGTACAATTCAACCTGCCCGTGAGATTTGCCTTAGAAGCTCCCCTAAAGGATAAAGGGTGAAAAACAAAGAAGGCGAAGCCCTCCGGCTTCGCCTTCTCTATTGCCATTTCTTCATCCGCTCCAAATCGCGCTTCTGGTCTTTTTCGCGCAAAGATTCGCGTTTATCATAGACCTTTTTGCCCTGAGCCAAAGCAATTTCCAATTTCACCAAACCGCGCTCATTGACGTACATGCGGTAAGGGACAATCGTAAAACCCCGCTCCTTCACACGGCGATGCAGTTTTTTCAACTCACCTCGCTTCAACAACAACTTGCGCATGCGACGCGGCTCGTGATTGTAATGTGTGGCAAATTCATACTCCTTGATGTATAAATTCCTGACATAAAGCTCCTCGCCCTGAAAAATGCAATAAGCATCTTTCAAACTCACCTGCGAGCGACGCACAGACTTCACCTCCGTACCTGTTAGCATAATGCCCGCCTCAAAAGTCTCTATAAAATGAAACTCAAAGGTCGCTCGCTTGTTTACGATTTCTATGGCGTATTCTTTTTTCTTTTTTTTGCCCATGTGTTACTCATCAACTTTTTACTCCCACAAAACGACTGCAGCTCCTTTTTTAACGACTTGTATTTTTTAATAAGAGGTTTAGCCGCTTTACAAAACGCAGGAGTCAAAACAACCTCAACACTCATTCAAAAAAGATTTCATATCCATTTTTGGCAATTCCCCTTGCTTCATTTTCTTCACTTCAGAGAGCGCCTTTCGCAAATGTTTTTTCATGCTTTTCATTTCTCTTAACATCTTCAGTTCCTTTTGAATTTTCTCCCATTCCCGAATAGGGATCAATACGGCTTGAGTATTGCCCTTTTCATCACTTACAAACTGTATAGAAGTAACTTGTCTCATGCTATTCTCTTTTGCGTACAAAGATACTCAATTTTTATTCCCCACCAAACTATTTAGCACACTCAGGCTCTTTACCTCGCCAAAGCGGCTGATATGCAAACGATAATACAGCAGCAAATGTTCTAACAACTTCTTGCGAACGGGCCGCGTTGAAGGGATGCCATGCTGTTCAAACCAACTGACCCCTATCAAGCGAGCCAGCAGGGCGTTGGCAGCCGGCTCCGGGATGTAGTGCCCCGCCTGCAAATCTTCTGCCGAAGACTCCGGCACGAAGCTGCCTGCCTGCAAATCAAAAACCGGACGCTCCGGCCCAAAGTTGTTGTGCATCTGAAAGCCCAGATGATCGGCCAACTGAATCAGAAAAAGATGAGGCATGTGCATCAAAGCCTCCTCCGTCTGGTCCGTAAAAACCAAAAACTCGTACAGCCACTGAAACAAAAGCGGCTGCGCCTCTGGCTCGTGCAAACACTTGCGCGCCACTTCCATAGCAAAAAGAGCCACATTGCCTTTTGCCTGCCTCCCCTGCGAGGGCAAATGGCAGAGCAAATCGCGATAGATGTAGGCTGCACGCAACTCCTTCGGGCGATGCAGACTACGGCCCTCTTTGAAGTACACCACCATATCGAGAATGCTGCCAACTTGAAAAAGCGCAGCATGAAAACGAGGCTTCTTCCTGCGCACCCCTCCGATGATGTACGACTGCAAGCCCTTCTGTTCCGTGTAAATGTCAGCAATAAGGCTGCTCTCGCCATACTTGACGGTGCGAAAAACGATGCCTCGGGTCTTAATCAGCATGGGGCAAACTTACCAGGCCATTTCGTCATCCAGAGGTGGAGGCTTGTAATTCATCCGGGTTTCTATGCGCTTCTTCTGACGCTTTAAGACCAATTCAGCCAGCAAAAGATCGGGCGATTTTTCGTCCACATTCATCAATGCGCGATGCACTTCCTCCTCCGGCACATCCAAACGATACAGCAAACTAAACAAATACTCCGGCTGATGGGCAATTAAATCCGCAATGCGCTCAGCCAAAACCTGCAACAAAATGCCCTCCCCACCCATACCGGCAGCCTCCAAACCAAAATCCCGAACAATCAACTCCCTCGTCTTTTTCTCCAATTCATTCGCATCCATGATTCAATAGTTAAGCCCCCCCAATTCAACCGATTCAACCGATTCAACCAATTCAACCGATTCAACCGACAACTCACTCCAGCTTAAATGCCTCAAACATCCCCTCCAATTCCTTTTGGAACTCTTCGTCGCCCTGCTGTTTAACCAGTGCGAGCAGGTCGTCTTTGGTGCGCATGGCTATACCAAAATCCTGCCCAAAGCCGGCTTCCACATCTGCCTCATCCAAAGAGAAATAAAAGTTGAGGGAATCCTGCAAGCGGGCAGCTAAAGTTTTGAGGTGCGGTTTGGCTTTTTCGTAAGCACCCGCTCCGGCCATAACTCTCAAAACAGACATGGTGCGGTAGTCATAGGGGAAGTTCATATCCGGAAAAGCGCTCAGGTACTTCTCGCACATGGCCACGGCCTTCTCCTTCTCGCCCTTGCGCAGGAAGTCCTCGGCCGTGCGCAAAAACATCACGTAAAAGCTCTGCACACTGGGGCCATAACTGTAGTCCACAAACAGCTTTTCCTTGTCAAAATTACCCCAGGCAAATTTGTTCATCACATTGTCATAGATGATATCCCCGGCTACACGCCCTGCTCCATATACGCTGCCGTACTTGCGGGTATCGCCGGAGTCTGACTTCACGGGCACAATGCGCAGGCCCAAGCCCTCCAACTGCAAATAATTTTGCAGGTTAAACATCTTCTCAGAGCGCCCCGTTACGGCAAAGTAGATGGGGCGATCATTGATGTTGGAAGCAATGACATCCAATATGGCCAATTCGTCTTTGATGAGGTATTGTTTGTCTTTGCTGATGCGCAGAGGAATGCGGCTGACGACCTTACCCGTATCGGCCTCCGTCACCCAACCCGTTTCAAAGGCCTTGGGCACATCCACGGCGAGGTACATGCGCCGCGTAGGCAGATAGCTCTTGGGCTGGCGTCCGTTTCCGCCGGCGGGAATTTGATCCTTGCCGATATGCCTCAAAACTTCCAGTGCATTCATCTCCACATCTAACTTGGGGTCATAAGTGCCGCTTTGCTGGCGGGGGTTAAAGTAAGGCGTTGCCACCCTGTTGTCTCCGCGATAAGCATCCGAAGAGATGGTCAGCTTGATGGGCGGCGAGTCGTTGACTTTGCGCCGCAGCAGGTCTATGTACCAGTCCACAGCGATGAGGCTGAGATTGACCACCCGCACATCGGTGCGTATGCCCTCCACTTCCTGGGCATACCACAAGGGGTAAGTGTCGTTATCTCCGTAAGTAAAGATGATCGCATTGGGTTGACAGGACTCCAGGAAGTTTTTGGCATAATCCCTCGGCGCCATAATTTCACTGCGATCGTTTTCGTCAAAGTTTTGTGTACCCATCAACACAGGAGCCGAAAGAGCCAGCACAGCCGCCAGCCCCGCAGCAGCCACAGGCGCGAGCTTTATTTTTTGCCGAAAGGCATTAAATAAAGACAACACGGCCATCCCGATCCAAATCGTATAGGTAAAAATGGAACCCACCAGGACGTAATCACGCTCACGAGGTTCATTCGGCGGCTGATTGGAATAAATAATGATGCCAATGCCCGTCATAAAAAACAGGGTAAACACAGCAAAAGCTTCATTGGGCCGGTGCTTAAAATGGAAGAACAAGCCCAGCAGGCCCAAGAGGAAAGGCAGCAGAAAATATTTGTCTCGCGCCTGGTCTTCTTTCAAGGCTTGCGGCAGGGCGTCTTCCTTGTAAAGACGGGCTTCATCCAGCGGCTTAACACCGGAAATCCAATGCCCGCGAGAGGGGTCCCAGGGATAAAAGCCCTGTTGTTTATTTTGCCTTCCGGCAAAATTCCACATAAAATAGCGCCAGTACATCCAGCCCACCTGATAGCGCAGGAAGAAGCTGACATTTTCGCCAAACGTGGGTTTGCCCTTTTTGCCACCCCGCCACATCTCATACAAGCGCGGGCGCCCCTGATTGGGATCGCTCATGCGGGGAAAAAGCATTTTATCCTTGTCGGCATACACCGGAGTAACCTTGTGATCTACCACCTCATAGCGGGCTTTTCCGTCAGGCCCTTTTACCAGGTCATAGCGTTCTTCGAGTTTTTGGTCTATAGGCGATGCGCCATACCAGGGGCCGTAAAGCAAAGGCCGCTCGCCGTACTGCTCGCGGTTGAGGTAGGGGATGAGCCGCATCACATTGTCCGTGCGATTCATGTTGATTGGGGGCGCGGCATTGGCGCGAATGACCACCGTGCCAATCGTCGAAAAGCCGGCCACAATCAAGCCCAGGCTCACGAAGATCAATTGTAAATCGCGGCTTTGCTTTTCCCTGGCCTTGCGCAATCCCCAATAAATAAATCCGAAGATGAGCAGGCCCGTGGGTATCAGCCCCGTATGGGGAGGCAGGCCCAGGCCGTTCACCATGGGCAACTCAAACATCGCCCACAACTTGGGAATGCCTACCGTAATGACTTTCAAAAAGATGCCCAAGACCACGACGCCGGCGCCGGCGCCGAGCAACATTCCCGTCAAGTTGTGATTCTTATAGCGCTTCAGGTAGTAGAAAATACCCATAGCCGGAAAAGTCAAAAGGCTCAGCAAGTGTACGCCCATAGAAAGCGCAGCCGAAAAAATGGCAAACACCAGCCAGCGGTCGTATTTCGCCTCATCCGGCGCGAGATACCACTTCACCGTGGCCCAAAAGGTCAAGGTCGTAAACAAAGTAGAGAGCGCATACACCTCCCCTTCCACAGCCGAAAACCAAACGGAGGTCGCAAAGGCCGTACACAAGCCCGCTACCAGGCCGGCTGCGCCCAAAGCGATGAGCGCGGCTCCTTCCGGCTCGCCCTCGCCTTCTGTCAAAGTGCGCGCGCCCAGCAGCATGGTAATCAGCGCAATCAGCATGGCAGCGCCCGCCGAAGCCAGACCCGAAAGCATGTTCACCGAAAAGGCAATCATCGCAGGGTCATCGCTGAATGCCCCGCCAAAGAGCGTAAAAATCCGCCCAATCAGCAAGAATAAAGGCGCACCCGGCGGGTGTACCACCTCCAATTTATAAGCCCCGGAGATAAACTCTCCGCAATCCCACAAACTGCCCGTGCGCTGGGCACTCATAAAATACACCATGGCCGCAATGACAAAAACCAAAGCAGCGCTTATTTGCCTGATACGCTTAAAATCCATAAAAATCTGATTGTACGTCCATACATCTTTTCCGCTGTCCCCCTTCTGCCGAAAGGGAAAGCTGTGCAAATGTAAGGAATATACGCAAAACAAAATGGTTTGGGCGGCTTGTGCCGCCCAAACTACCTGACCGCATCAATAGCCCACCACTCTCAGCACACGCCCGACACTAAGCTGGCCATCTGTAATGGACACATAATACACCTTCTCGCCTTGCCCGCCTTCTGTAGTAGCCAAATCGCTGAGGTCTATCACCAAGTCCCCGCTTTGGGCAGGGGGCAGTTCATAAGTGCGAACAAGCCGCCCGAGAGCATCCGTTACCCGCACTTTCAGTGCAGCAGCTGCCGGCAGGTCGTAATGCAAACGACTCTCTCCGGAGGCGGGGTTGGGACTCAAGGTAAAAGTACCCTCCAAAGCCAATTCGCGAGTAGCCACCGGTACATCAACTTCATCAAAGCCTATGTCAACCGCAATGCCAAAAGGCCTTTGCTGGCCGTCAATATCTTTAAAAGGTGCGTCGTTAAAAGTACCTTTATCTATCGCAGGCGATTCGGGCAGAATGTGTAAATCACCATCAACCCCTAAGCCTATGGGCGGTTGAGCGACAAAAAGAGGGTCGGCATCCTGAATAAACTCTCCATCACTATATCCCCCCTGTATGATTGAATTCAAAACAATTCCTCCATCGAAGGGAGCATAAATTTCGGTACTGTTCCCCCAAAAAATACAGTTAAATACCGTAAACAGTTGATCTCCTAAAGTGAACAAACCGCCGCCATACTGAGTAGCCACATTTCCGGACAAGCTGCAGTTTCTCAAATGTACGCTATTGTCCGCATAGATAGCGCCGCCTTGATAGGCCTCATTTCCCCAAAGACCGCAATTGATCAAATAACAATCTCCACTATTTGCATAGACTGCTCCACCCCACATTCCGGCAAAATTTCCGGAAAAAAAGGTATTCTCCAAGTGTACAGGATGCCCAAAGACATAAAAACCACCACCGGTCTCTTCAGCCATATTCCCAATAAATTCACACTCCTCAATCACTGCCTCAGCACAACCATCAATATAAACCCCGCCTCCATAGTGATAGGCGATGTTATTGCGGAAAACACAACGCGTAAGCTCAAGAGAAATAGAGCTGGAAGCATATATCCCTCCGCCATAAGATGCCTCATTATTGACAAACTCACAATCCCTTACAACAGAAGATGACCAAATGCCATTGCTTATCCCACCGCCCCCGTTAAAAGAGCCTGTATTGTTAATAAAGAGGCAATTTTCAAAAACCGGTGCGGAATAATTGACGTTATACACTGCACCACCAAGCGTATTGTCCATAAAAGTACAATTGCGCACTGTGGGCGAAGCATGCACATTTTTCATGGCTCCGTCTGAGTCATACGCATCTGCAATCGTAAAACCATCCAAAACAGCACTGCCATCCAAGCTGTCCACATCATCATAAGCATTTAAAATGACAGAATGACTGTTGTCAAGCACATCGTCGGGATCGCCTATATTCCCACTGAGAATCGTTACATTGGCTTCCCAATCGCGTTCAGCAAGGGAGGTCTCCGTGCCGGCAAATCCGCCATAAATGGCTACTCCGTTTTTCATTACAAAAGCGACGTTTTGATCTGTGCCCGAAGTGGGCTTATAAGTGCCCGCAGCCACCCAAATTTCATCACCACTGACGGCAGCAGCCAGTGCATCCTGTAAATCGAGATAGGCGTCTTCCCAGGAAG
>WGBN01000073.1 GCA_015494245.1 Saprospiraceae bacterium
CGTTCAGGGTAGCACTTTGCGAGAAATATTGAACTACAAGTGCAAGCTTTTTTGCCCAAAATGTAACTTTTCCTTGCCCTTCGACTCCGCTCAGGACGACGCACTTCAAGCTTTTCTATACATCTTTTTTTTTTGCAAAAGCCCTTTATTTTCAGGCTTTTCAGACATAGAGGCACTTTTTAAGGAAGCCCTATTTAGGCCTTGATAGAACGCGGATGACGCGGACTTCGACAAGCTCAATCTAAAGGTTTTCGCGGGTTTTAAGCCCGTTTAACGTGATAGCTTGGCTTCTGATGGAGACAGGCAGCCAAAAACTTAATGAACCATTATTATAAAAAAGCTTAACTTTGTAGCGTAAACCAAGCCTTTTCCACCTCCCTTAGAGGAAGAGGCTGCCCATGAACGCAAGACATGAAGCCCAAACTTCCCAAGCCTTTCGGCAAAGCCGGAAAAGCTGCCAAGCCTCTTTTGATCATAACCGCTGCGGCCATCGCATTGGTGGGGGGGTATCGCTTTTTTTTCTCCGACTCATCTTCTTTTAAGCGCGTACCCCGAGAGGTACAGGTCGCTTTTCACGATGCCGAGTTTAAGCCCGAATTAGACGAGGAAGCCACTTTAGAGATACTCACCAAACCTCAGCGCCACCGGCAGGAATTCAACGACTTGGTCTATCAATTCAATACTCAGATTCTGCAACACGTGAGCGAACGCATGGGCTTGCCCGACAGCATCCAGGCCCTGGTCATGGCGGAGTACGAAAAACACCACCCCTATCTGCGGCAGTTGTATTTCAACGACTTTATGGCGTTGCAGGACTCCACCTCCGACTTGTACAACAAGTGGTACAACAACCACTACAATTCGGCGGTAGATATGCTGGAAGAAGTAACCTCCAAATACACCTGCTTTTTCGTCAATCAAATCATGGCCAGTGTCCTGGAAACCACAGATGGAAAAATCAGCGTCCTTGGGACGAAAAGAGAGACCCCTTGCGGAGTCGCCATGCAGGAAGCTCTGGCCCCCATGCTGAAGCGCCTTAGAGAAAGTGCAGAGATCAAAGACTTCAGCGCCTCCAAGGGCCTGTTGGAAGAGCGCATAGAAAAAAACGCCGCTCAGCTCATCACTTACGAAGTGCAGAGCAAAATGGGCCTCAACAAGCGCATGGTAACTACCCTGTTTGGCATAGATGTATCCTCCACCGAAGTAGAAATCACGGCCTTGAGTGTAGCTAAAATCGGCTTTGACCTGGACAAGTATTTCAAAATTTCCATCAATGAACGCAAAAAAGAGGTCGTGGTAAGTTTGCCTCAACCCGAAATCATCGCCCACGACATACACCCCCGCATTGACAAATTGGACGTGGGCTGGTGGCAGGGCATTGACAAAGACGACCTCAACAAGGGCATTGACCGCCTGCGGCGGGAGTTCAGGCGCAAGATCCGGCAAAGCGATGCTTTTGACAAGGCCAAAAAGCAAGCCGAAGAAGTGATAAGCTCTATGATAGGCCCCGTAGTGCAAGCTCTGGCGCCGGATTACAAATTGCGGGTGCGCTTTCGGGCCACGACTGATTATATATCAGGTACTCCTGCAGAACCGGCCTCCAGCCGTCCCGACTCGCCCGACAAGCCCAAACCCGTAGCCGGTGAAAGCAGTTCCTGGTAAAAATTTTAACAAAAAAAGAACCTTTTCTCATGAAGCTACAGTTCACTGCTCTCCTCGCGGGAATGCTACTCCTCTTTTTCAATTCCTGCCAAGATGAACCCGACAAAAAATCTGAACCCAACGACATTGTAGAAATCACCAACCTGCCCGATGAGCGCATTTACTTTGAATGCGAAAACGTTACTCAGATCAATGACTCCTCCCCCCACCACGAGGTCTTCATCGTCATTGCCGACAACAAGACCAAAGTAGGCGACATTGAGGTCTGTGATGTACTCCCTCCGGAGCAGTACGCACAACACCAAATACCGGCTGAAGCCATTCAAGCTATCGGCGGGCTGGTGGACGACACTTACACCTTTATCTATGCCATACGCGACCATTGGACCGGACGCATTCTCGTCAAAAAAGGCCAGCACACCGAAGGCCAACGGGACACTTCTTACAACTACCGCACCATTCTGGATTTTGCCAGCCAGCAACTTTCCACCAATCCCAACATCAATCCCGCACAACTGGTGGGCGCCTATGGATTGGATGAAGGTAACCACTCCTACCTCTTCTTCGTCAGCATGAGCAGGGAAACCCTGTCTGCTCAATTGATCGAATTGGACCGCCCCCTGCCGGCTTTTGACCAAATGGCCGATGCCCTCAAAGAAGGTGGCGCCATCCCCGAGTTTCTGCACGGCTTTGATGTGAATACGCAAACGCTGAATTTCAAGGCCGAGCACGCAAAGGGAAAATTTGTGATGCCCGACAACGGGCCCGTCACGGTAATTTTTGAAGACCGGAAAGACAGCAAGGGCAATCCGCTCACCTTGAAGAAGATGAATTGATTAATTTAATATTCAGATCCACTCTTAGGCGCAGGGCTTTGTTTTCTGC
>WGBN01000074.1 GCA_015494245.1 Saprospiraceae bacterium
GGATGTCCATCTCGCGTGCCGTCTGGGCAATGATGGGAGCTGCTCCCGTACCGGTGCCACCTCCCATACCTGCCGTGACGAACAACATGCGGCAGTTGTTGGAGAGATATTGGCGCACCTCTTCAATGCTTTCTTCGCAGGCCAGGCGCCCTACATCGGGCTTGGAGCCGGCTCCGCGGCCCTGCGTCAGCGAGGGGCCCAATTGAATTTTGGTGGGCACGGGGCTGAGGTCCATAGCCTGGGCATCTGTGTTGCAGATGGCAAAATCCACGCCCACAATACCGTGTTTAAACATGTAATTGACAGCATTGCTGCCACCACCGCCCACGCCAATGACTTTGATGATGGGGCGTTCCTTGTCTTCGTTTATGAGGTTAAACATGATTTTTGGATTATTCGCTTAAAAAATGTGGTTAAAAGCTCATTCGCCTGTGGTTTAGAGCTCGGCATCCGGCTCGGTTTCAAACCACTCTTTCGTCTTGCGGAAGAGTTTATCAAACCAGTTGTTGCCCGTCTCGCTTTCCTCCTCTCCGGCAGGAACAGCTTCACCGACAGTTTCGTCCACTTGCTCCCGAAGCCCCAGACGCACCTTGCCGGCTTCGATGTCCTCCAGACCCGTGAGCAAGAGGCCAATGGAAGTGGCGTAAACGGGGCTGTTGAGGTAATCGGCATAGCCATGTGCGAGATGTTCTACGGGAATACCTATGCGAGTGCCCAAACCGGTGTGATAAGTAACCAGCTTTTCAATGTGCTTGAGCAAAGAGCCTCCGCCGGTCAAAACGATGCCCCCCACCAGCTTGCGCTGATAACCCGAGCGGCGAATTTCCTCCAGCACGTAGTCGAAAATCTCCTCGACCCGCGCCTGGATGATGCGCGCCAGATTTTTTTCGGCAATTTCCTTGTTGGGGCGACCTTTCAGGCCTGCTACGCTGATGATGCGGTTGTCATATACCTCATCGGCCAGAGCAGAGCCGAAGCGCAGTTTAAGGCGCTCAGCCTGGTGCTTCATCACAGAGCATCCTTCTTTGATGTCTTTGGTGATGACGTTGCCGCCAAAAGGAATCACTGCCGTATGGCGAATGATGCCATCCTGAAATATGGTAATATCGGTAGTGCCCCCCCCCATGTCCACGAGGGCCACTCCCGCTTCTTTTTCTTCATCTGTCAACACAGCACGTGCAGAAGCAATGGGCTCCAGCGTCATGCCTGCCACCTTCAGCCCGGCGCGCTCCACACAACGTCGAATGTTGTTGGAGGCCGATACCTGGCCGGTGATGATGTGGAAGTTGGCTTCGAGGCGCACACCCGACATGCCCACCGGATCCAAAATGCCCTGCTCGTTGTCCACGGTATATTCCTGTGGGAGTACGTGCAGGATTTTGTCGCCCGGAGGCAAGACGATTTTGTGCATATCGCTGATGAGCTGTTCGACATCAGCACGGCTGATTTCCGTGTGGACATTGTTGCGCGTCAACATGCCGCGATGCTGCCGGCTTTTGATGTGCTGCCCTGCGATGCCCACAAAGACTTCGCTGAAGGGTTCGTCAATGCCCTGTCGCACCTGTTCCACCGCCTGGGTGATGGCGCGCACGGTTTTTTCAATGTTAGAGACAACGCCCCTAAGGACGCCTTCGCTGTCCACCCGGCCAAAGCCGAGCACTTCCAGCTTGCCGTATTCGTTCTTACGGCCGGCAATAGCACAGACTTTGGTCGTTCCAATGTCTATGGCCACCACCAAGGGTTCGTGTTTAACTTGACGTTCTTCCATGATAATTGAGTTTAAGGCCTTTCAAAAAAAGTTATCAACCGTTCTTTCTATGGCTTTCGCCAAATGAAAGACATGCTATTTTCCATTTCCCTTTTTACAAACCACCTGGCCGTCAAAGCGCAGGTCTATGCTCTCGTAGCGTTCGAGCCCCTTTACCGGTAAGACTTTTTCGTAAAAGTGCTTCAGACGCTCAAACTTGTTTTCGATCTGCTCGTACTTGCCGAGGTATATTTTTTGACGACCCACTTTCGGGTAAAGGATGAATTCTCCATTCTGCACATGAACTTGCTCTGTCAAACCATTCATGTAAGGGTCCTTTAAAATGTCCAGAGTCAACTCATAAAGGTCCTTGAGCAAATAATTTTTGCGCTCCTTAAAGTCAGGCACATGGGGCGGGATGTCTCCCGTAGCCACGAGGGTACGCGCCCAGAATTTTTTGGACTTGGGGATGCGGTTGCCCTCTATGTCGAGATAATAATCCTGGCCCTTGCCATCCATGATGCGCAAGACCGGCTCGCGGGGATAGAGCAAGATGTGCAGGAGGTAGCGGGCATCCACCCAAACCTCTGCCGTCTTGACAAAGGGGTCCTGCTCCAAAACGGCTTCAATGCGCCGGATATCAATTTCGCCCAGCTGCCGGCCCACAAAAGTTCCACCAAAACTTTTTGTAAGCAAATCATAAATACCCTTTGTATCCAAAGAGGCCTGCTGGCTTTCCACTTCTGCAACATGAATTTTCAGATCGCGAATTTCTCCCCGCTTGCGGTTGCTCACAGCCGTCAGGAGTAGCAGGACAAGCACTACCACGCCGCTCAGCCCAAGAGCAGGCCACAACCAGTTTCGCAGATTTTTCAGTTGTTCTTTCATGCGTGGTTAAACATTTGTTGAATAGGTTCTACCAAAGTATCTATATCGCCCGCGCCCAAAGTCATGAGCACATCGGGGCGATGTTTTTTCAGGTACTCCAACACTTCACTTTTGTGCAGCACAGGCACCTCCGCTTTTTTCATCTGCCTGCTGATCAGCTCCGAACTCACACCCGGAATGGGTTCTTCACGGGCGGGATAAATATCCAACAACACTGCTTCGTCCAGGGCATCCAGCGCTTCCGCAAAGCCCTGTTGAAAATCGCGGGTGCGGCTGTACAAATGCGGCTGAAACAAGCCCGTAATGCGGCGTCCGGGATACAGCTCGCGGGCCGCCGAAATAGCCGCTTTCAACTCCGTGGGATGATGAGCGTAGTCATCTATAAAGACCAGATCCTCCCGCTCCAGCACCCGCTCAAAGCGCCTCTTAATGCCTTTAAAAGTCGCTATGCCTTCTGCCGCAGCCTCTACGGGCATGCCGGCTTCAAGGGCTATAGCCAAGGCAGCCACTGCATTTTCCACATTGTGGCGACCGGCCATGATCAGCGACAAATCCTCAAGCCGCCGGTCTTCCGGAAAAAACACGTCAAAAACAAACCGGCCATTCTCCACGCGCAAATTTTCTGCGCGATAATCGCCTTCGCCTATGCCAAAGCTGATCACCTCCTGCCCGTCCAGGCGCCCCTCAAACAGACTGCGCAAACGCTCCGGCAAAAAGAGCGTGCGCCCGGCCGGAAGAGATTTGGCGAAAGCTAAAAAACCACTCTCCCACATGCTGTCCGGATCGCCATAAATATCCAGATGGTCCGGGTCCACCGACATAATGGCCGCCATTTTCGGGCTCAGTCGCAAGAAGGAGCGGTCGTATTCATCTGCCTCCATAACAGCCCATTCACCCGAGCCTGACACGTAGTTGCTCTGCCAGTTCAGGCCAATGCCGCCGAGAAAGGCCACGGGCTCCATGCTGGCATGAGCGAGCAGCCAGGTCAGCAGCGTGGAAGTGGTCGTCTTGCCATGCGTACCGGCCACCGCCAGCGTCTTGTGCCCTCGACTGATCAGGCCCAAAACCTCCGAGCGCTTCATCAATGTCAATCCGCTGTTTCTGACTTGCTGCAACTCTTGCAAACTGTCAGGCACAGCCGGCGTGTAAACCACCAGCTCTGCATCTTGCGGAATTAAATCAGGACGGTCCTCATAGTGAATCTGCATTCCCTCGGCCTCGAGCGCGCGCGTCAAAGTCGTACAGGTACGGTCGTAGCCGGCCACGCGCACGCCCCTGCTGTTCAGGTAGCGGGCGATGGCGGACATACCGATGCCACCGATACCGATGAAATAAACACTATGTAAGTCCTCTAACTTCATTTTATTTTTTAAAGGCTTTCGCCAAATTCAATACTTCTCTTGCAATTTGCTCTGCCGCATGAGGCTTGGCCAATTGCCTGATGTTTTTTTCTAAGCGCCTGCGCTCCTCCTCATCCTCAAGCAGCTCCAGCGATTTTGGCAGCAGTAAATCTACCGCTTCCGTATCGGTAATCATTTTCGCAGCTTTTTGCCGAACCAGCGCCTCTGCATTTTTCGTCTGGTGATCGGCAGCCACATTGGGCGAAGGCACAAACAACACGGCTTTTCCTGCCAGCATCAGCTCCGAAACGCTCAAGGCCCCTGCCCTGCTCACCACCACATCGGCTGCCCGGTAAGCCAGGTCCATGCGATCCACAAAAGGCAGCGCTTTGACGCGCGGATGTGTTGCTACGGGATGCTCTTTGTAATCCTCCCAGTAGAGCTTTCCCGTTTGCCAAAGAATTTGCACATCTTTATGTGCATCTATGCGCTCTAATTGCCCGGCCAAAGCCTGATTAAAAGTTCTCGCTCCGAGGCTGCCGCCGACCACAAAAACGGTTTTGCGCGTGGCGTCCAGGCCAAAATGCTCTAAGGCTTCTTCGCGAGTGAATTTGCTTTCGCTGATAGCAGCCCGCACGGGATTGCCGGTCAGCAAAACCTTATCCGCAGGGAAAAAGCGCTCCATGCCCTCATAAGCCACGCAAATGCGGTTGGCATATTTGCTCAGCAGCTTGTTCGTAACACCCGGGAAGGAGTTTTGCTCCTGAATGAGCGTCGGAATGCCCTTCCTCGCCGCGAGGTACAAAGTCGGACCGCTGGCATAGCCGCCTACGCCTACCGCCACATCGGGCTTAAAGCGCTGCAAAATACCCGCTGCTTTAAACAGAGAGCTTCCAAGTTTCAAAGGGAACAGCAAATTCGACCACCGCCAGGAGCGATGAAAACCGCTGATCCACAACCCCTTGATGGGATATCCCGCTTTCGGGACTCTTTCCATTTCCAATTTGCCGAGTGCGCCTACAAAGAGCAACTCGACTTCCGGCTCCAAAGCCCGCAGGGCATCCGCTATGGCAATGGCCGGAAATACATGCCCGCCGGTTCCGCCTCCACTGATCAATATCCTCATCCCTCTGCTTTTTTCTTCAAGGCCTGCTTTTCGACATACTTGCTCACACTCAGAATAATCCCCAGCGAAAAGCAAGTGAAGAAAATAGACGTACCCCCCACACTGATCATGGGCAAGGTCAGGCCCGTTACCGGAATCAAATGCACGGAGACCGCCATATTCAACAAAGCCTGCAACACCATAATAATCGTCAAGCCCATAGCTGCCATAGCCCCAAAAGACTTAGAACTCTTGGTAACCAACTTCACCACGCGCAACAACAAAAGGATATACAAACCCAAAACCAATGCACCTCCCCAAAAACCATACTCCTCCATAATGATGGCATAAACAAAATCCGAATAAGACTCCGGCAAAAAATTGCGCATGGTGCTGCCCCCGGGGCCGCGCCCTATAAGCCCGCCATTGGCAATGGCCATGCGGGCATAATCTATCTGATCCAGGCTGGTAGAACTGCTGGGAATGCTCTCCGTATGGATAAAGTCCTGTATGCGCTCTGCCCAGGTCTCTACCCTGACCAAATGGGGAAACAATACACCCAGCGAAATCACAAAGGAAAAGGTAACGGCACCCAGAGCAAACAGACTCGCAATGTACTTCCAATTGACGCGGCCTATGAAAAGCAACATCGTCATAGAGCTGAAAATCAACACTGCCGTTGACAAATCGGAAGGCATGACGAGAATGCAAATCAAAAGTATAGGCACAATCAAAGGCAAAAAGGCCTTTTGAAAATCTTTGATGTAATCTTTATAGCGCGTCATCCTGTCTGCCACGAACAAGGCTATGGCAAGTTTGGCAAGGTCAGAGACCTGCAAAGTCAGCCCGATGAAGGGAAGGCGAATCCAACGACGGGCACCATTGAGCTCTACTCCATTGGCCATGGTATAGACCAGCAAGACAACCGCTACAACCATAAAAACAGGCGCCAGTTTGCGGTAACGCTCATACGGCAAAAGGTAAGCGATAAACATAATGATAAAGCCCGTAAATAGGATGGCGATGTGCTTCATCAACAAGCCCTCCGGCGAAATTCCGCTGCTGATGGCAAAGAAGGAGCCACCCGCGCTGTAAACCACAACGATGGAAACCAAAGCTAACAGAAGCGCAATGGCCCAAATGGCTTTATCTCCTTGCAAACTGTTATATAATCTGTGACCCAAAGACATGGTTTATCGTTTTTGCAGGCTTAAAAGTTTATATACACTCTCCTTAAATTGGTCTCCTCTGTCCTCGTAATTCTTAAAAAGGTCAAAGCTGGCGCAGGCCGGTGAGAGCAAAACAACATCGCCGGCAACGGCATGGCGCATGGCTCTTTCAATGGCTTCATCCGTACTGCGGGCTTCTTCCACATTTGCCAGTACATTCCCAAACGCCTCTATGAGCTTCCCGTTTTCAGCCCCGAGGCAAACCAGCGCTTTGACCTTTTCGCGCACCAAAGGCTCGAGCAGGCTGTAATCATTTCCCTTATCAGTCCCTCCGGCAATCCAAACGACGGGGCGCTGCATGGCATCTAAGGCATAGCGAACGGCATCTACATTGGTGGCTTTGCTGTCATTAATGAACAGTACATCATCTATTTCAGCCACTTTTTCCAGGCGATGCGGCACGTTGACAAAACTGTCCAATCCTGCCTGAATGGCATTTGGCGAAAGCCCTGTCAACAAAGCTATGCGTATGGCAAACATAGCATTCAGCAAGTTGTGCTTTCCCATGAGGCCACTGCCAATCAGGCTATAGGAGTGCTCCCCTACCCGGAAATTACTTTCCTGTGCGCCTTCCTCCAGACTCAGAGGTAAAATCTGAGCATGAAGTGTTTCTTGTTTGGCGAAAGCCTTTAAAAAAGTTTTCGTATGAGGGTCATTTTCCCAATAAAGGAAAAAATCACCTTTTTGCTGGGCTGCAGTAATTTGCAATTTGGCCAGAGCATAGCGCCCCAACTCGTATTTGTAGCGGTCCAGGTGATCGGGCGTGATGTTGAGCAAAGCGGCGATATGCGGACGAAAGCCCTCAGCATTTTCCAACTGAAAACTGCTCAACTCGAGCACGTAATAATCTGCCTCTTCGCCTTCGGCCAAAATGCGTGCAAAGCTGCGGCCGATGTTGCCCGCAGCGGGAGCTCGCAAACCGGCGGCTTGCAGGATGTGCGCTGTTAAACCCGTCGTGGTAGTCTTTCCGTTGCTGCCTGTGATGGCGATGATTTTTTCTGCTTCCGCAAAATGCGCGGCAAAGGCAATCTCCGACATCAGAGGCGTGCCTGCCTCCCGCAAAGCACTGACCACTTCTGCCGTGGGAGGAACGCCCGGGCTCTTGATCACCAGGTCACACCCCTTCAAAAAAGCTATGCTGTGGCGCCCTTCCTCAAAAGGAATACCCGCCGATTGCAATTCCTCACGGGCAGCATCGGACAGCTTGCCCATGTCCGAGACAAAGGGCTTCATGCCCTGCTTTGCAGCGAGCAAAGCAGCGCCTATACCGCTTTCACCGGCTCCCAAAATACCTATGTTGTGCCATTTATCTCGCATTGCAAATCAACGTATTTTAAGCGTTAACAAGGTCGCTACAGCAAGCAAAATGCCCACTATCCAAAAGCGAACTACAATTTTGGGCTCGGGCATGCCCAATTTTTGAAAATGGTGGTGCAAGGGCGACATCTTAAAAATGCGACGTCCCTCACCGTATTTTTTCCTGGTGTATTTAAAGTAAGCCACCTGCAAAACCACCGATAAATTCTCCACCAGAAAAATGCCGCACAAAATCGGAATCAACAGTTCTTTCCTCAAAAGAATGGCGAGCGCGGCAATGATGCCTCCCAAAGTGAGACTGCCCGTGTCGCCCATAAAAATCTGGGCCGGATAGGCATTGTACCACAAAAAACCGAGGGTGGCGCCCATAAAAGCAGCCGAAAAAATCACCAGCTCCTGGCTCTCCGGCAGGAAGAGGATGTTGAGATAATCAGAAGCAATGGCATTACTCGACACATAAGCAAAAAGCCCCAGGGCCGCTCCGATGATGGCCGAAACACCCGTAGCCAGGCCATCCAAACCATCTGTGAGGTTGGCTGCATTTGACACGGCTGTAACAATAAAAATCACCCAGGGAATGAACAGCAGCCAGCCCCAGCGGGCAATGTTGTCCGAAGCAAAAGCCAGCACACCTGCATAATTGACGTGCTTGTCTTTGACAAAGGGGATGTCCGTCAAAGGGGCATGCACTATGGCATAAAGGGGCTTGCTCTCGCTGCCTTCGTCTTCATACACTACGCGCTCTATTTCATAACCGGCAGCTCTGGCCTCTGCATAATCCACGCGCACGAGTACGCCTTCGTGAAAGAGCATGACCAGTGCCACAATCAGCCCCAGCCCCACCTGGCCCAAGACTTTGAATTTCCCGCGCAAACCTTCTTTGTCTTTTTTCACAACCTTGATGTAGTCATCAACAAATCCGATGACGCCCATCCAGACCGTAGAGAGTAACATGACTTGCACGTAAATGTTTTTCAAATCCGCCATCAGCAGGGTGGGTACCAGGATGGACATGATGATGATGAGCCCGCCCATAGTCGGCGTACCTGTTTTTTCCATTTGACCTTCGAGCCCCAGGTCTCGCACGGTTTCTTTCATCTGGAAGCCCTGAATCAGTTTGATCAACCTGCCGCCAAACAACATGCCGATGATGAGGGAGAGGATAATAGCCGTACCCGCCCGGAAGGAGACAAAGTTAAACAGTCCTGCCCCGGGGAAGTCCCGTGTTTTATCTAACCATGTAAACAATTCGTACAGCATGATATCCTCAGCAGTTTGGAAAGCGCCTCAGGCGCCTTTTTGGGTCAAGCGGGTTTTCAGAGCCTTGGAAAGTTCTTCCACATCGTCGAAGGGCTTTTTGACGCCCTTGATATCCTGGTATTTTTCGTGTCCTTTGCCGGCGAGGAGGATGACATCTCCTTCGCGGGCCAGTTGTGCGGCTGTGCGTATGGCCTGACGGCGGTCGCTGATGACCAGCGTTTTGGCCATTTGCTCTTCAGATAAGCCTGCCTGCATGTCTTGCAGGATGGCCTCCGGCTCTTCAGAGCGCGGATTGTCGGAAGTCAAAATCAATTGATCAC
>WGBN01000075.1 GCA_015494245.1 Saprospiraceae bacterium
AAGCCGCAGCAGTGGCGGGTGGAGTTGTATGGATGAGAGCATTTGTGGAGTGGCCTGAGCCACTCCACGGGACAAACTTTTTCTTCAATATTTTTTTTGAAAAAATGAACCTCTAAATCAAAAAAGTGTTGTATCTTTGCAGTCCCAAAAGGGAAACGACAATGCGGAGTGGAGCAGTTGGTAGCTCGTCGGGCTCATAACCCGAAGGTCGCAGGTTCAAGTCCTGCCTCCGCGTCCAGGTAAAAGCCCGGTATCGCTTGCGATATCGGGCTTTTTGTTTGGAGGCATTGGGCAGCTTTTCTCCTCATAGCGGGAAGCTCATTTATGCTATCTTTGCGAGATGTGCAGCCTGGTGCTGTTTTTTGCTTTCGCAAAATGCCGGAGTTATGATTTTAGAGAGTGGCAACAGCAACGAGTACTACGTCTTTAGCGGGGGTGCGATTAATTATTTGGCAGAGGCGCAACTGGTGATGTCTGCCATCCTGCAAGATGAGATCAATCAGAATACCTGGACGGTCAAGTTGGGGGATTTGAGTGCCCGTATTTTTGTGCAGCAAGCGAGCGAGACTTATCAAATTCTGGATGTTTCTGCCTTAGCCAGCGGCTGGTACTACCTTACTGTTGATGGGGTGGCGGGTAGATTTTACAAGCAATAGTTGTATGGAAGAAGTAAGAGTGAGCAAAATATTCGATTTTGAAATGGCTCATGCCCTTTGGGGCTATGACGGCAAGTGCAGCAATGTACACGGCCATTCCTATCGCCTTTTCGTGACGGTAGAGGGGCCTGTGCGCAGGGAAACCGGTCATCCCAAAGACGGCATGGTGGTGGATTTCGCCGATTTGAAGGCCGTTGTGAAACAACAGGTCATAGACGTCTATGACCACGCCCTCGTCCTCAACGAAGCGACGCCGGAGGAGTTGGTACAAATGCTGCGGAAATACTACCAAAAAGTCTATGTGACGCCCTGGCAGCCCACTTGCGAAAATCTCTTGTTGGAATATGTGCGCCGCCTCCGCGAGCATTTGCCAAAAGGCCTGAAGCTGGTGTATGTGAAGCTGCAGGAGACGGCTACTTCTTATGCGGAGTGGGGTTGTTAGTTATCATCTCCGCTTGCCCGTTTGAGCTCATCATCTATGCCGGTTTTGTTGCGGGGGCCTCTTTTGCCGCGGCCGTTGCCTTTGGCATTTTGGCCGATGCGGTAGGAGAGGCTGAGGCTTATTCTGCGGGAGTCCCAGCCGCCGCGGGTTTCCATGTAGAGGGGGCCGAACTCTGTGAAGCCGTTCCAGCGTTGGGAGAGGAAGATGTCGCTGATGCTGAGTTTGGCCTGGCCGCGTTCCCGGGCGAATTTCTTTTGGATACCGGCATTGACTCCCCAGAAGGCTTTGGTGTAGAAGTTGCCACCCCAGACGGAGGGTGCCGAATAGCGCCCTGAGAGTTCTATGGAGAAATTTGCCGGAAGGCGAAATACGTGCTGGCTGAATATGGAGAAGGAATTGATGGAAACGTCCACGATTTTGCCTTCGCCGAAGTCGGAGAGGTTGCGCAGGTGGTAGGCGGAGAAGTTGGTGTAGGTGCTCCACCACTTGGTGATGGGGATGTTGCCCGAGATGTTGAAGTTGTAGTTGTCCTGGCTGGCGAGGTTGTAGTAAGAGAGGAAGGAGCCTTTGACGCCGGTGGTGTCGGACAGGCGGGTGATGAGGCCCGTGGTGTGGCTGTAGCCTATGGAGGTGTTGATGGCGTAGCGATAGGTATGGGTGAGCTGGACGCTTTGGGTGTATTCGGGTTGCAGGTAGGGATTGCCTTTGCGGAAGGTCAGCTCGTCCATTTTGTATTCGAAGGGATTGAGGGTTTGGTATCTGGGGCGGTTGATGCGGCGGCTGTAGGAGAGCTGGAAGTTGTGTTTGGGCGAGGGCGCGAAGCCGATGCCTGCCGAGGGGAAGAAGTCGAGGTAAGTGCGCTCTACGGGTTCTTCTTCCTGCATGTTGAAGGGGGTGAGCTCGCCCAGGGTATGGG
>WGBN01000076.1 GCA_015494245.1 Saprospiraceae bacterium
AAAAAAAAAACGAACGAACGTTCGCTTTTCTAAAAAAACTTCTTATAATTGCCCCGACAACCGGATTTGGGGCGGCATCGAGCGGCCCTTTTCACGAAAGCTCATAAGCGTTATGGACGAAAAGGCATTGGAACGCAGGTTTCTCGAGAAGATCGAGCAGGAAGTCAAAATTGAGCCTAAAGACTGGATGCCCGAGGAGTATCGCCGGACTTTGATACGGCAGATTTCCCAGCATGCGCATTCGGAAGTAGTGGGTATGCTGCCCGAGGGCAATTGGATTTTGCGCGCGCCCACACTGAGGCGCAAGCTGATTTTGCTGGCTAAGGTGCAAGATGAAGGGGGGCATGGCCTCTATTTGTACAGCGCAGCAGAGACCCTGGGCATCAGCCGCGAAGAGATGGTCGAGCAACTGCTATCCGGCAAAGCCAAGTACAGCCAGATTTTCAATTATCCCACCTTAAATTGGGCTGATATTGGAGCCATTGGCTGGTTGGTAGATGGGGCGGCTATCATGAATCAGGTGATGCTGACGCGCACTTCTTACGGGCCCTATTCCCGCGCTATGGTGCGCATTTGCAAGGAAGAGAGTTTCCACCAGCGCCAGGGTTATGAACTCTTGCTCAGCATGTGCCGGGGTTCTGAAGAGCAAAAGGCCATGGCCCAGGATGCCATCAATCGCTGGTGGTGGCCGGCTCTAATGATGTTTGGCCCGCACGACAAAGATTCTGCCCACACGGCCCAATCCATGGCCTGGAAAATCAAGCGCAAGACCAATGACGAGTTGCGCCAGCAATTTGTAGATGTAACCGTCCCCCAGGCCGAGTACCTGGGCCTGAGCATTCCCGACCCCGATTTGAAGTGGAATGAGGAACGCGGTCATTACGATTTTGGCGAAATTGACTGGGATGAGTTTTGGCGCGTGGTCAAAGGCGATGGCCCCTGCAATCGCGAGCGCATGAAAGCCCGCCGCAAGGCCCATGAAGAAGGCGCCTGGGTACGCGAAGCCGCTATGGCTTACGCCAAAAAGAGAGAACAGCAAACAGCTATGGCCCATTGAGGCCTGAGCTGATGATTGATTCGTAAACCTCAGGCTTTCGCCAAATGCGTTTCACATTTGGCGAAAGCCAAAAAAGAAAAAAGACATGAAAGATTGGCCTCTTTGGGAAGTTTTCATCCGCAGTAAAAACGGACTCAACCACAAACACGTGGGAAGCGTGCATGCCGCTGATGCAGAAATGGCCATCCAAAATGCTCGCGATGTTTATACCCGTCGCAATGAGGGCGCCAGCATTTGGGTGGTAGAATCCAAATACATCACGGCTTCCGACCCCGAGCAGGCAGATGCCTTTTTCGGGCCGGCCGAAGACAAAATCTATCGCCACCCGACTTTTTACGAGATTCCAAAGGAGGTAAAAAACATCTAAGTACCTGCCGCTATGAATAAGAACGAAGCTCTTTTTGAATACGCCCTGCGCATGGGCGACAGCGCCCTCATCCACGGCCAGCGCCTGGCTGAATGGTGTGGCCATGGCCCCGAGCTGGAGCAAGACATCGCCCTGACCAACATCTCCCTCGACCAAATCGGGCAGGCCGCCAACTGGCTGGCTTTGGCCGGTAAAATCGAAGGCAAAGGCCGCGATGCAGACCAATTGGCCTTCCTGCGCGATGCCTGGGAATTTCGCAATGTGCAACTGGTGGAGTATCCCAACGAAGATTGGGCTTACACCCTGGTGAAATCTTACCTCTTCGACAGTTTCAACTTCCTGCTGCACCAACGGCTGTCGGAAAGCGCAAATCCCGATTTTGCCGCTATCGCTGCCAAGTCGCTGAAGGAAATTGCCTACCACAAGCGCTACAGTGCAGAGTGGGTGCTGCGTCTCGGCGATGGCACCGAACTCAGCCACCGCAAAGCCCAGGCAGCCTTAGACGACCTCTGGCCCTACACCGGCGAACTCTGCGAAATGAACGAGGTGGATGAGCTCCTGTTCGCCGAAGGCATCGTGCCCGATTTGAGGGTGTTGGAATCCGAATGGCGTGCAGAAATGCGCGACCTGCTTGCCCAGGCTACGCTGGAAATTCCCGAGCGGGATCACGTGCATACGGGTAGCCGCCAGGGCATTCATACCGAGTACCTGGGACATATCCTCACTGAAATGCAATTCCTGCAGCGGGCTTATCCGGGCCTGGAGTGGTGATTGTGTCGCTTCTAACGGCAGGACCGTTCAACGCTTGGATACGGCCTCTTTGGCGAGGCTCATCATTTCCGTTTGCATGGCAGCGCCTTCCTTGCGCACCAGCACCTGTCCTTTTTCGTTGAGGAAGAGCAGCGTGGGCAGTACGCGCACCTCAAAGATGCCGGCCAGATTGACGCCATTGCCCTTTTCCGTATCGACCCGATAGTTGATGAAGTTCTCATTGAAGTAGGCGGCAACTTCTTCGTCTGTAAAGACCTCTTCCTCCATCAGTCGGCAGGGCGCACACCAGGTCGCATACATGTCTATGAAAACCAGCTTCCCCTCTCTGCCCGCCTGCTCCAGTACCGGACTGAGCAGGTCCGATTCCACAAACTCAAAGGCATAGGGATTGGCGTCTTCCGTAGAAGTCTCGTCTTGAGTACTCTTTTTCCCTGCATGGCAGGCATGGAGCAACAGGGCAAGTGAGAATAAGTGAAGTATGAAAAATGCACTGTGTTTCATGGGGCTAAGATAGAAAAAATCCCGGATACAGACTTATTCACTTTGCCCTGCTGCTCCCGTTTATGCCATTATTCCATGATGACTTCTGTGGCTTCTATGAGCAATAGAGGCGCCGCGATTTTTCCACCTCCTCTTGTTACGACCAACTGACATGCACTGCATCCGGCATCAGCCACGCAGGTGATGGTAATGGTCGTCGCACCACTAAGCATAGCGGAAGCTGAGCAGCTACCGTCTCCCATTGTGCACTCACAACTGACTGTAATTGGATCTCCGGTATTGGCGAGCACACCTCCGCCGGCGAAATCAATTTCAAACAGGGAAGCTTTGGGGTCTGAGATAAAAATTTCTTTGGCATCGCTACGAGAAGAAGAAACGCCTAAAGTCTTGTTCGCAGCAAAAGCATACGTGGCAGTTTTGTCACCGGGCAATGCCTGTTCTGTGGTCTTTTTCACATGAACGCGGCCCTGTTCGTCAAAGCGCACTGAGAGCACGAAAGTTTGTGAGCTGTTGGCAGGGTCAAGCGAGCGAAAGGTATAGACCTTTCCCGTTTCATAGTAGCGGTAATTCAGGGGTTGGGCGTAGAGGTTTGAAATCAGGAAGCCCAACAAACATACGAGGATGAGGTTGAACGTGCTTTTCATGGTGGGGAGATTTATGAATGAAACAATAATTTCTTTTTTAACGGGCGCTCTATGGGCTTTGTTCCCCCCCCCTCTGTATTAACATTTTGTTAACAGTTGCCTGTTGTTGCGCTTTGGCAGGAAGAATACACCTCTACTGTTTTTCGGGCCATTTCGGCTTTGCTGAAGGCTTTCACCGTTTCCCGTCCCTGTTTTACCAATTTGTTGCGCAGGGCGGGCTCTTCGAGCAGGCGCTTTACTGAGCGGGCCAGGCTTGTTGCATCACCCACGGGAGCCAGCAGGCCGTTTTTTTCGTGTTGGATGATTTCGGGTATGCCG
>WGBN01000077.1 GCA_015494245.1 Saprospiraceae bacterium
GCGCGGAGCATGGCTGAGCTGCGGGTCGCGCTCGCGGGCAGGGGGCAAAACATCGGGAATACCGGTTCGTATGGCGTGCTGAAAAGCAGACAAATCTGTAGTCATGAGGCGAAGTTTTTTTTCGCCTCAAAAGTAAGAAACAGGGTGCATATTCAGTAGAGAAATCCGAAAAGCCAAAGGGGAATCTTTCCCGCAACGGGCAGTTCCAAATCATCGGCTACGACAAAGGCATTTTCCAGGCCGGCAATTTGCCTGCGGCCTTTCTTTCTACCGCCGATTTCAAACACATAGCTGTCATCCACCAGGAAATCGCCTTGTTTGTTGAAGCGAAGCCGGTGCCCCGGACTGAGCTGATTGGCAAAAAAGGTCTCCCGCGCGGCACCTGTTTGCAGCGAACCGCTTAAGGCATAAGCCAGATTGGTGTTGTTGAGATAGATTTTTTCGGGCTTGTTCAGCAAGCTGACTCCTTTGTTTTGGCTGTAAAGCAGCAAGAGTATATCGGCTTTCGCCAAATACTGTAAATAGCGGATGAGGGTATCCCTCGAAATGCCGATTTGCTCACTCAGCTTTTTCACATTCGGCTTAAAGGGTACCATCTCAGAGATGACCTCCAAAAGCTTTTTAACCTTCCAAACCGAATAGTAATCAATCGGGAAAACGGCCGGAATATCTGTTTCCAAAACGGCGTTGAGCACCTGCCTGAGGCGTTGATGATAGCCTTCGGGGTCTTCTCGAAAGAAAGGATAATAACCCGAAACTAAATACTCCCGAAAAAAAGCCAACGGCTTCACTTTTTCCAAAACTGTGCGCGCGGCATCCAAAGGGTTCTTCAACAAATCTTCCAAAGCAATGAGGTCGAGCGCTGCCCGACCTGTATAGGCCAAAAATTCCCGAAAAGAAAGTCCCTGCAAATGATAAAACAACGCCCGCCTGCTCAAATCGCCCTGCGAACGCAAAAGTTCCGTGGCTGAAGAGCCGCTCAACACCAAATGCAAATCGGGCAGATGATCATACACATTTTTCACCTCCACCGACCAATTGGGGTATTTGTGAATTTCGTCAAGAAAGAGGTAACGCCCGCCTCTTTGCACAAAAGCTTCCGCTAAATCAGTAAGCGTATGGGTCGCAAAATAAAGGTTATCCAAACTGACATACAGGCTTTCATCGAGGGACAAAGACTCTTTCATGCGCTGCAGCATCAGCGTGGTCTTGCCCGTCCCCCGGGCGCCTGTAATGACGATAAGGCGATTCTGCCAGCGGATTTTCTCAGCCAAATAACGCTTAAAGGAGGTTTCCACTCCAAGCACCGCACGCTGTGACCAAAGCTGTAATTGTTCCATTTTGCCTAATTTGTTCGACAAAATTACGAAAAATGTCGAATGCGTTAGGCATTTTTGCGTTAAATGGACGGGGCTGACACGCAGGCGTTGTCCCGAGCGAAGTTGTACCCTGAGCGGAGTTGTACCCTGAGCGGAGTCGAAGGGGAAACGGAGTCGAGGTATCTGCCCCTACTAGTCCTTCTTCTTGTTTAGGGCCAGTGCTCTGAGCATCCAGCGGGGCAGGGGTTTTTCGGGATGTCGCTTGCGCAGGTTGAGGTACCAGCCCAGTTTTTTGACGATGGGGATTTTGTAGGCTTCGACGAACTCGATCAAAGTGCCGTCGGGGTCTTCGATGTAGGCGAAGTTTCCGGCGGCTTCGCCCATGTCAAAGACTTCGCGATCGGCCGAGCTGTCCACCGTAAAGGGATGGCCTTTGGCGGCGCAGTAATCGCGCAGAGCGGGCATGTTGCGAACGTCATAGCAGAGATGGATGTAGCCCAGGTCGCCCCAATAGCGATTTTCCAGGATTTTGCGGGGCTTGCGGTCTAAGCTTTGCACCAGCTCGATGACGGTATCGCCCAGCATGGGGCTGAAGCTGCCTTTGCGCGCTTCGCTATGGCTCAGCAACATCCGGCGGAAGCGCCCGCGGCCTCCGGGGGTTTCGCTGAAGTCTTCGAAAGTTCCTTCCTCGTCATATACCACCTCATCGTAGCCGAGGATGTCGCGGTACAGCGGCAAGGCCCGCTCCACATCGCTCACGCCAATGACCACGCCATAGACGCCTCCGGAATGGTCGCCGTTTTTGTGAAACCACTCCTTCGATTCGATCAGTTCTATCCAATTGCCGTAGCGGTCTTTGAGGTAGAAGTGATTTTTGCCGGAAGGCGCAGCGGTCAGATCGCCCATCATCTCCACCCCTTTGCTCTTCACAAAGCCATGCGAGTTGCGGATGTCGCGGCTCTTGTACTTGATCATGTTGATGCCCAGATCGCCCAACTGCACTTCAAAGCTTGGCGGCTGCGGCTTGCGAGAGGTGTATTGCCAGATTTCCAGTCCGCCCCCGCCCTGGCCGTTGATGGCGAGGATGGCATGGCGCTGATGCGGCTTCCCGCCGGTGTAAGGCAGCATGAGATTGGCCTCGGCCCGCTCTTCAAAAATGGGAATGTTGACGCCGAGATGTTGGCGATACCACTTCCAGGCTTCATGCACATCGGGCACCCCAATGCCCACTTGCTGAATCCCGGAGATCAAGTGCTCCGTTTGGTTTGACATGGATAAATC
>WGBN01000078.1 GCA_015494245.1 Saprospiraceae bacterium
ACATCGAGTTTATCGGCCCCCAGCCGGAGCACATTCGCAAAATGGGCGATAAGATCACGGCCAAAGAGACCATGATCAAAGCCGGCGTACCCGTAGTTCCCGGCTCACCGGGCCTGCTCAAAGACATCAAGCAGGGCAAAAAACTGGCCGCCGAAATCGGCTATCCCGTCATCCTCAAAGCGACGGCCGGAGGCGGCGGCAAGGGCATGCGCGTAGTCTGGAAAGAAGCCGATTTCGAAGAACAGTGGAACAAAGCCCGCCAGGAAGCCAAAGCCTCCTTCGGCAACGATGGCATCTACATCGAAAAATTCATCGAAGAGCCCCGCCATATCGAAATCCAAATCGCCGGCGACCAGTTCGGAACGGTCTGCCACCTCTCCGAACGCGAGTGCTCCATCCAGCGGCGCCACCAAAAGCTGCTCGAAGAAAGCCCTTCCCCCTTCGTTACCCGAAAACTGCGCGACGCCATGGGCAAGGCTGCCATCGCCGCCGGCGCAGCCATCAACTACGAAGGCGTGGGCACGGTGGAATTCCTCGTGGACAAGCACCGCAACTTCTACTTCATGGAGATGAATACCCGCATCCAGGTGGAGCATCCCGTTACGGAAGAAGTGGTGGACTTCGACCTCATCAAAGAGCAAATAAAAATCGCGGCGGGCATACCCGTTTCCGGCAAAAATTATTTGCCGAAAGGCCATGCCATCGAATGCCGCATCAATGCCGAAGACCCCTTCAACGACTTCCGCCCCAGCCCGGGAAAAATCACCTCCTTCCACAGCCCCAAGGGGCATGGCGTGCGCGTGGACACCCACGTCTATGCGGGCTACGTCATACCGCCCTATTACGACTCCATGATCGCCAAGCTGATTTGCCGGGCGCCGACGCGGGAGGAGTGCATCCGCAAAATGCAGCGGGCTTTGGATGAGTTCATCGTGGAGGGCATCAAGACGACGATACCCTTCCACCGTCAGCTGATGCGCGATCCTCAATTCCAAAAGGGCAACTTCCATACGGGTTTCCTCAACGATTTCGTTCTGGAAGAGCCTGAGGAAGACGAAGCATGAAAAATTATTTTCGAGTACTGGCCTATGCCCGGCCTTTCGGCAAATGGATTGGCGCTGCCATCGTGAGCAATGTGCTCATGGTCGTGTTTTCGCTGGCATCCATCACGGTGCTGATACCGGTGCTCAAAATTCTGTTTCAAAACACCGAGGCCCCCGCAACTCCACCGCTCTGGCAGGGCATCCTGCAGATCAAAAGCTATCTCGAAGGCACCCTCAGCTATCACATCGCCCACTGGGCAGAGCTGTACGGCACCCGCAGGGTGTTGTGGTGGATTCTGCTGGGCGCCGGCGGGGCTTTTTTCCTGAAAAACTTCAGCCGCTATATGGCTATGTTTTTTATGGCTAAGGTGCGCAACGGCATAGAACGCGACCTGCGCAACGCCATCCACCAAAAGATGCTGCACCTGCCTATGGCCTTTCTCGAAGACAAGCGCAAGGGCGACATCATGGCCCGCCTGACCAACGATGTGGCGGAAATCCAATGGGCCTTGCTCAACTCGGTAAACCAACTCCTGCAGGCCCCGCTGATGATTTTGCTGACGCTGATTTTGCTGATCATCCTCAGTCCTCAACTCACGCTGTTTGTGGCTGTGCTGCTGCCCTTCACGGGGCTCATCATCACCTTCGTCAGCAACAGCCTGAAAAAGCCCTCGGCCCGGGCACGCAGCGAGCTGGGGCGCATCCTCTCCTACGTGGAGGAACATCTCAGCGGCCTGGCCATCATCAAGTCTTATGTGGCCGAAGAACGCATGCAGCGCCGCTTTGCCCGCGCCAACGAAAACTACTACCGCTTCATGAACCGCATGTTGCACCGGCGCGACCTCTCCTCGCCCCTGAGCGAATTGCTGGGCTCGCTGGTCATCATTGCTATCATCTGGTTTGGGGGCAACCTCATCCTCGACAAGGGCTCCCTGCAGCCGGAGATCTTCATCACCTACATCGTGCTGTTTTACCAGATCATCAATCCCGCCAAGGCGCTGTCCACCACCATGTACGACATCAAGCGGGGCGATGCCTCAGCCGCCAGGATTTTCGAAATTCTCGACCAGCACAATCCCATTGAAGAAGATCCCGATGCCCTGCCCATAGAGGGCTTTGAGCGGGAGATACAACTGAAAGGCCTGCACTTCCGCTACCACGAAGGCCCGGAAGTTCTGAAGGGCATTGAGCTGCGCATCCCCGCCGGCACCAGTCTGGCCCTGGCCGGCAAGTCGGGCAGCGGGAAGTCCACCCTCATCAGCCTGCTCAACCGCTTTTACGACCCCACCGGCGGCAGCATCACCATAGACGGCCGCGACCTGCGCAAACTGCGCGTCAAAGACTTGCGCAAGCTCATCGGTTACATCTCCCAGGAGCCCATACTCTTCCACGACAGCATCCGCAACAACCTGCTGTTGGGCAAACCCGATGCCAGTCAGGAAGAACTGGAACGCGCCGCCCGCATGGCCCATGCCCACGACTTCATCATGCAAACCGAACACGGCTACGACACCATCATCGGCGATCGCGGTGACAAACTCAGCGGCGGCCAGCGCCAACGCCTGACCATCGCACGGGCCATCCTCAAAAATCCGCCCATCCTCATCCTCGATGAGGCCACTTCCTCCCTGGACTCCGAATCCGAGCAACTGGTGCAGCAGGCCCTCAGCGTGCTGCTGCAGGGACGCACCTCCATCATCATTGCCCACCGCCTCGCCACCATCCGCCATGCCGACGAAATCGTCGTCCTCAAAGACGGACAGATCAGCGAGCGCGGTACGCACGAAAGCCTCATGCAGCAGCAGGGCGAGTACGCCAGGCTGGTGGAATTGCAGGCCTTGTAACATGCCTGCGCGGCCACTTCAACATAAAAAAAACAGGCGCCCTAAGGGCGCCTGTTTTCACGTTCCAAAAGTAAGAAGGGTTCTTACTTAACCAATTCGTACAATTTGCTCGTTTTCGGAACGATCACGAACTCTGTACGGCGATTCATTTTGCGGGCTTCGGCGGTTTTTTCAGCTACTTTGGGAGCGTACTCGCCTTTACCGGCAGCTTCTACCTGGGAGGGGTCCACGCCCAGTTTCGTCATGTAACGAACGACGGCCGTTGCGCGGGCAACGCTGAGGTCCCAGTTGTCGCGATAGGGAGCGCCGGGCTTCATCTTTTGGTCGTCGGTGTGGCCTTCTACCACGACTTTGAGGTCGGGATTGGCTTTCATGACGTTGGCCAGGGTTTCGATGATCTCCTTGTCGTGCTTATCCAAATAAGCGGAACCGGAGCGGAAGAGTACATTCTCAGGCATAGAGATGTACACGAAATCTCCATCGGCAACGATGCTGAGGCCGGCTTTTTCATAAACGGCGAAAGATTCTTTGATCTCGCCTTTTACTTTGTTCAACTCGGCTTCTTTTTGAGCGACCATTTGCTTCACCTGGCTCATTTCTCCTTGCAGAGA
>WGBN01000079.1 GCA_015494245.1 Saprospiraceae bacterium
CATCGCTTAAAGTGCTATTCAGTCTCTTATTTAATTTTTCAATAGTCTTAATCACCCCGGAGCCCATGCTGATCCTCAACACCGGATGCTTCACCTCCCAATCCCACTTGTCATAGATGTACAGGCCCTTGAAAAGCTCTTTCCTGCCCTCGAAGAGGTCTTTAAGCGTATCCAAAAATAAGCTCTTCCCAAAGCGACGAGGGCGGGAGAGGAAGTAATACTTACCTCCCTCAATGAGTTTGTAAGCGATTTCAGTCTTATCTACATAAGCATAGCCTTCTGTGATGATCTCTGAAAAGGTCTGTATCCCAATGGGTAGCTTCTTCATGACGCTGCTTTTGAGGTGCTAAGATAGTGAAATCAATGGAGAATGGAGAATGGGAAATGAACTAATGAAAGGATCGGGGTGCCTGCCTGCCGATGGCTCGACAGCAGGCAGGCTGACGTAAGGAAGACCCCCGAGCCGACCTTTGAGAATGGAAAATGGAAAATGGAGAATGAACTCTCCGTAAACACTCCGTGTACCCCGTGAACTCCGTGGTGAGATTTCAGCTATGCCCTTGAGCCCGTATTCAGGCCTGATTGAATTACGATTGTCACGCGTCACGTTTGTCACGATTGTCACGTTCGTTACGTTCATCACGTCTTTTTTTCGTCAAGCCGGTTAGCGGGCTAAAGCCCGCTGTACCAATTGACGGGCTAAAGCCCGCCCAACGACGATACACGATACACGATAAACGATACACCAGCCCCCCAATTTCACCGATTCAACCGATTCAACCGCTTCCACCGCTTCCACCGATTCCACCGATTCCACCACTTTCACCACTCCTACCAACCGCCAACAATTCCCTATCTTGCGCCGGAATTCCAAAGCGCCCATACAAACGGGCATCCTGATATGGCCAACAAGCTCTCGGACATCAAAGCACCCATAGCTACTGAGCTCGAGCTCTTTGAGCAGCGCTTCAAGGAGTCTATGCGCAGCCATGTGCCCTTGCTGGACCGGATCACCTTTTACATCGTCAAACGCAAGGGGAAGCAGATACGGCCTTTGCTGGTGCTGCTTTGCGCCAAGCTGTATGGCGAAGAAATCTCCGAATCCTCTTACACCGGCGCCTCGCTGGTGGAATTGCTGCACACGGCCACCCTGGTACACGACGATGTGGTGGACGAGGCAGACAAGCGACGGGGCTTTTTCTCCATCAATGCGCTGTGGAAGAACAAAGTTGCGGTTTTGGTCGGCGACTACCTGCTCTCCAAGGGGCTGCTGCTGGCACTGGAAGACAAGCAGCACGACAGCTTAGAACTGCTCTCGCGCGCCATCAAGGAGATGAGCGAGGGCGAGCTGCTGCAGATCGAAAAAACCCGCATGCTGGATATTGAAGAGGAGACCTACTTCAGGATCATCCGCGGAAAGACGGCTTCGCTGATTGCGGCGGCCTGTGCCATTGGTGCCTCCACGGCAGGCGCTTCCCCCGAGGAAGTGCGGCAGATGCACGAGTTTGGCGAAAAAATGGGCATGGCTTTTCAGATTCGCGACGATTTATTCGACTTTGGCGATAAGGATGTGGGCAAGCCGCTGGGCATAGACATCAAGGAGAAGAAGCTCACTTTGCCGCTCATCTATGCCCTGCGACAGGCCTCGCCCAGGGAGCAGAGGCGCTACAAAAAGATCATCCGCCGCCACCATGATAACAAGCGCAAGGTGGCCGAAGTCATCGCCTTCGTACATGAACGCGGAGGCCTGGACTACGCCCGCGAGGTGATGATGCGATTCCGGGATGAGGCCCTGGCCATACTGAAAAACTTCCCCGAAAATGCCGCTCGCGAATCGCTGGAGAAATTGCTTTTCTTTGTAACGGTAAGAGAAAAGTAAAAAGACATGTTTCAATTCGAGCATCCCGAACACTTGCACGCCCTCTGGATAGTGGTTCTGCTCTTTCTGCTCTTTCTGCGGGCCGAAAGCCGCCGGCAGAAACAGCTGAAAGCCCTCGGCAAGCCCCAAATCGTCAAAAAACTCATGCCGGGCTATGCGCCCGGGCGGCGCAAGCTCAAGGCCGCGCTATTGCTCCTCGCCCTGGCCTCCCTCGCCATTGCCTGGGCCAATCCGCAATGGGGTATGCGAAAAGTACAGCGACAAGGCAAAAGCGCCGACGTCTTTATCGCTCTGGACATCTCCCGCAGCATGATGGCCAACGATGTGCCTCCCAATCGCATTGAGCGCGGGCGAAAATTTGCCGAAAGGCTCATAGACGAACTGGCAGGCGACCGCATAGGACTCATCGTCTTTGCCGGAGGAGCCTTCGTACAAATGCCTCTCAGCAACGACTACCAAATGGCCCAAATGCTGCTCAAAACGGCCAATACCGACATGACCGACCAGCAGGGGACGGCCATCGCCGATGCCATCGAACTGGCCATGCAGTCCTACGA